>JABWBC010000052.1 GCA_013360695.1 Phycisphaerales bacterium | reverse complement strand
CGGCGCCGACGTGTTCGTCGGCCCCGGCGCGATCGTTCACTCCTTCGCCCAGGTCGGCGAGCACGCGATCATCAATTCCGGCGCGATCGTCGAGCACGAGTGCAAGGTCGGAGAGCACGCGCACATCGCACCCGGCGCGGTCCTTGGCGGCAACGTCTCGGTCGGGCGGGCCACGCTGCTGGGGATCGGCTGCCGCGTCATTCCACGCGTGAAGATCGGCAATGATTGTGTCGTGGGCTCGGGCGCCGTCGTCATCCGCGACGTAGACGATCGCGCCCGCGTCGTCGGTGTGCCTGCAAGAACGATGGACTGATCGAACGTGCGCGGAGCCCACAGCACCGAATTCCGATCAAGCTCAAAGCGAGCGGCCGCATTCGCGCGACGCGCAACGGCGCACCCCGGACGATTGTCCACGGGCCGCCGCCCACACCGAGCACCTTGCGCTCCATGACCGACATCGTTCCAACTCCGCCCGATGCGCTGGCGCCAAGAGATGCGCCGCCGCGGCTCTCTATTCCGCGCCTCTTTGCCCGCTTCCTCTCCTTCGGCCTGCACGCCTGGGGCGGGCCTGCGGCCCAGATCGCTATGCTGCAACGCGAGCTCGTTGATCGCGAGCGATGGACCACGCCCGATCGCTTCAACCGCGCGCTTGCGGTCTATCAGCTCCTGCCCGGCCCGGAGGCGACGGAACTCTGCTGTTACTTCGGATATCTCTCGCGCGGGCGGCTGGGCGCGATCGCCGCGGGGCTTGGTTTCATCACACCCGGCCTCTTGCTCATGCTCGTGCTCTCGTGGCTCTATGTGAACTTCGGCATGGGCGGCGGCGACGGCGTGAAAGCGGGCGCGCCCGCAACCGGAGCACTCGTCGTGCTCGCCGGCGCGTTTGCGTGCATGAAGCCCGCGGTGGCGGCGTTGATCGTGCGCGCGGCGCACCGCATCGGCGGGCACGCGATCGCGCGCGACCCGTGGAAATGGGCGATCGCGATCGTGTCGCTCGGAGCAACCCTCGCCGGGGCGCACTGGGCGATCGTGCTGGCCGGATCGGCCTTGGCGAGCGAGGCGTGCGCACCTCGAGCGAACAAGCGATGGCGCTGGCTGGCGGTCCTGACGCTCGCGTTGGTCGCGGGGACGGGCGCGTGGAAAGCGATCGAGACTTCGAATTCGCCCACAACCGGCACAACGCAGACCGGCGTCGGAGAGACGGGACAGAGTGAGACGAGAGGCGAAGCGAACGCCACGGACCACTCTGCAATTCAGCAACGCGACGACACCGCTTTCACACGCGAACGTGTCTCCACGCCGCGCTTGCTCGGGTCGGGGCTGAAGGCCGGCATGCTCACGTTCGGCGGCGCGTACACCGTCGTGCCGTTCTTGAGGGAGGACGCGGCGGTTCGCCATCATTGGGTGAGCCCGCGCGAGTTCTTTGACGGGCTTGCGCTCTCGGGCGTACTCCCCGCGCCGCTGGTAATCTTCGGCACGTTTGTCGGTTTCGTGGCAGGGAGCTGGGCGGGCGCGCTGGCGATGACGCTCGGCATCTTCGCGCCCGCGTTCGCGTTCACGGTGCTCGGGCACTCGTACTTTGAGCGCGTCGTCAACTTCCCCGCGGCGCATCGCGCGCTGGACGGCGTGACGGCGGGCGTCGTGGGCGTGATCGCGGCCGCCGCGGTGACCATGACGCTCGACGCGGTGAGCTCGGCGCTGACCGGCGCGGTCTTCGTCGCGTCGCTGGCGGCGCTGTTCTCGTGCAAGTCGCGCTGGATCACGCCGCTGGTGATCTTGGGCGCGGGCGTGGTGGGCGCAACGGTGTCGTTCATCCGCTGATGCGGCGATTTCTCTGATTGCTTTGATCTCGTGTCGCGCCACCTTGTTACACTCCGCCCCATGCCAAACCCCGCAAACAACCCCCTCGCCAAGCCCATCGCCGAGTTCATCGGCACCTTCTTCCTGGTCCTCACCATCGGCTGCACGGTCATCCCCGGCACTCCCGGCGTAATCGCACCGCTGGCCATCGCCGCCGCCCTCATGGCCATGATCTACGCCTTCGGGCACATCTCCGGGGCGCACTTCAATCCCGGCGTCACCGTTGCGCTCATCATCCGCGGCAAGTGCCCGCCCAAGGAGGCCGCGGCGTACATCGTCGCGCAGCTCGCGGCGGCGGCGCTGGCGGCTCTGGTCGTTGGTGTCCTGGTTGGGTATCCGCAGGCGGTGATGACGATCAAGGACGTGAAGGCGGCGCTTCTCGCCGAGTTCCTTTTCTCGTTCGCGCTGGCGAGCGTGGTGCTGCACGTCGCGACGGCCAAGTCCAACGCGGGCAACTCGTTCTACGGCGTAGCGATCGCGGCGGTGGTGCTCGCGGGCGCGTTCAGCGTGGGCGGTATCTCGGGCGGCGCGTTCAACTCCGCCGTTGCGCTGGGCGTGGGGATGATGAAGATGGTTGCGTTCGCCGATCTTTGGATCCATGTCGTGGCGAATCTCTCGGCGGGCGCGGTCGCGGGATTGCTTTTCCGCGCGATGCTGCCGGACGATCGGTAGCGCGCGCGGAACGGGCGCGGGAGCTTGGCGCGCGGTGTCCTGGCGAGCGGGCGGTCCCGCTCCGGCCGACGTATTCACTTGTCAAAGAGCGGCGGTGAACACACGCACTCTCCGTACAGGGGGCGGGCGGACACTTTGGTGCGCACCAAGGCGGTGGTAAGTAGGCACTAGCGACAAGGCACTTGGCACTTGGGAAGGGCAGAAATGCAGGCCGTGGAGGGGGTTGCGCGCGGCACAGGAGCACGCGAAGATTTTTTTCGGGAATCTAGAAAGAGGGAAAAAAGACGGACACTTTGGTGCGCACCAGGGCGGTGGTAAGCGTGTACTAACGGAGGGAGCGGGAGTCGGGAATAGGGAACGGGAGCGGGAACTTGGCGATGGGTAATGGGAAAAGCAGGAGTTGAACGCGGAGCCGCGAACTTGGGGGAGACGCGGCGTCCTTCCAGTGGACGAACTCATGGCCGATGGTCCCACTACACTGATCCCCATGGCACGCAAACGCACCATCGTCATCACGGGCGCCGGCGGTTTCATCGGCGGGCACCTGGCTCGTCACTTCCTGTCGCTCGGGCACGAAGTTCGGGCCGCGGACATCAAGCCGCTCCGCGAGTGGTACCAGGTTCACAGGGGCGCGGAGAACTTCGCGGGCCCGGGCACGCCGGCAAAGCTCGGCGGGGATTGCCGCGACTATTCGCTCTGCCGCGTGCTGTGCAAGGGCGCGTCGGAGGTGTACCAACTCGCGGCGGACATGGGCGGGATGGGCTTCATCGAGAACAACAAGGCGCTTTGCATGCTCAGCGTGATGACCAACACGCACATGCTGCTGGCGGCCCAGGAGGCCGGCGTCGATCGCTTCTTCTATGCCTCGTCCGCGTGCGTTTACTCCGCGGACAAGCAGCGGGATCCGAACATCACCGCGCTGAAAGAGGCCGACGCGTACCCCGCGCTCCCAGAGGACGGCTACGGCTGGGAGAAGCTCTTCAGCGAGCGGATGTGCAGGCACTTCCGCGAGGACTTTGGCATCCACGCGCGGGTCGCGCGCTTCCACAACGTGTACGGGCCGCACGGCACGTGGGACGGCGGGCGTGAGAAGGCCCCGGCGGCCGTGTGCCGGAAGGTCATCGCCGCCGTCGTCTCGGGCAAGCACGAGATCGAGGTGTGGGGCGACGGCACGCAGACGCGTTCGTTCACCTACATCGACGACTGCATCAAGGGCATCGATCTCATCACGCACTCGAAGATTCTGGAACCGATCAACCTCGGCTCGTCGGAGATGGTGTCGATCAACCAGCTCGTCGACATCGCCGAGGAGATCGCGGGCGTCCGGCTGAAGCGGAACTACAAGCTCGACGCGCCGCGCGGCGTGGCGGGGCGGAACTCCGACAACACCAAGATCATGGAGTACCTCGGCTGGCAGCCCTCCACGCGCCTGCGCGACGGCATGGAGGCGACGTATCGCTGGATCCATGATGAGTTCGTCAAGAAGTACCGGGGCAAGACGGCCGCGAAGCAGACGGTGTCGTCGTTCGCGCACGGCTCGCGCCCGATCCCGGGCGACGGCTACAACGCGGAATCGCAGCGCATGAAGACCTGGCGTCAGGGCATTCCGGCGACGTATGGGAAGGCGAAGGTGGCGAGGAAGAAGGCGAAGCGATAGGCGCGTGGATGGCGGACTGGCGTGCCGCACGCGGGCTGAGATCGTGACGCGGCATCGGCGGCGGCGGCGAGCGCGGCGCGTGGATGCTTGGTTGCGACGTTTTCTTGGCGGCGGCGGTCCGATGCCAGGCGGCCTGGCTTTCAGCACCCGGCGTCGAACGACTCGGCGAAGAGGTCGTAGTCGTCGGCGTTGACGAAGCCGTCCTGGTTGAAATCCGCGGCGAGGTCGCCGGCGTCGAACGACTCGGCGAAGAGGTCGTAGTCGTCGGCGTTGACGAAGCCGTCGTGGTTCAGGTCGGCCGGGCAGCACGGCGTCACGTCGAGAGTCGCGCTCCGGCTCATGTCGCTCCCGCACGCCGTCGACACCACGCAGTCGTACGAGCCGGGCTCGCTTTCGCCCGAGAGGAGCAGCGTTGCCGACTGAGCGCTCGGGTTCTCGTTGATGTCGATCGCCACGCCCCCGCGTCGCCACTGGAACTGTGGGTTGTCGAATCCCGGAGCAACCACGACCGACATCGACGCGCCGTGGCCGCAGTCAATATCCACGTCGGACGGATCTTCGACAATCCACGGTCGTCGGTCCTCGCTGCGGCGGACAAAGTACGCCGAGGACACTCCGCCCGCGGTCAGAAATTCGCCGCCGAACATCAACTCTCCCGACCAGTGCCGCGCGACCACCAAACCTTCGGCGCTCAGCCCCGATCCCATCTGCTGCCACGTCGTACCGTCCCACCGCGCGACGCGGTTTCGCGCCTGCGATCCGCTGTGTGTAAAGAATCCCGTCGCGACGACTTCGCCCGAGGGTCCAATGCACAGCCCGCGAACCGCATCGCTCAGTCCGCTTCCCAACGCGCTCCACGCCGAGCCATCCCATCGCGCCACGCGCGACGCGCTGGTCGTGCCCGCCATGGAGAATCCCCCGCCGACCAGCACGTCGCCGTCGCCGGTGATCGCGATCGCGGTCACGAACGCGTTGGCCCCGCCGCCCACATCGGCCCACGAGGCTCCGTCCCAGCGTGCGACGTGCGAAAGAACCGCGGCACCGCTTCGATTGAACTGTCCCACCGCGTAGAGACTCCCGTCCGGGTGGGCCGCCAGAGCAAACACCGCGGCGTCGTACGTCGCGGTTGTGGTCAGGCCGTTGGCCAGCGGATGCCACGCCACCCCGTCCCATCGGGCGATGGCCCGCGCGAGCTGACCATCGGCGAGGTTGAACTCGCCGCCGGCAAGCAGGTCGCCTCCGGGCAGCACCAGCAAGGCGCGCACGCCGCCGACGGTTACCGTGCTCATGCCGGTCAGGCCGCCGCCCAGCGCCCGCCACGACGACCCGTCCCACGCCGCGATACTTTCGACGGGCACGCCGCCGGCGGACAGGAAGTGCCCCGCGGCGACGAGCTGACCCGTGGGGAGCACCGCGAGCGCCGAGACCTGGCCAAGCCCGCCCGTGAGCCCGCCGCCCAGGGCCTGCCATCCGTCCTCGGTCCACAGGGCAATGTTGTTCAGTGTCGTCGTTCCGGCGCTGGTGAATCGCCCACCGACCACGGGCATGGCGCGGCGCGGCCCGGGGCCATCGGGGTCCCATGTGCAGATCGCACGCACGCGCCCAGACAGCGCCGCGCCCGAATGACCATTGAGATACGCCGGCCCACACTGCGCCGCCGCGTCCGCGTGCAGGCACAGCGAGGCGGCGAGCGGCACCCATGGCCTGGCGTTCATCATGCGACCTCTCGCTTCCTCATATTCAGGTCCACTTAGCACCCGGCCTCGAAGGCCTCGGCGAAGAGGTCGTAGTCGTCGCCGTTGACGAAGCCGTCCTGGTTGAAATCCGCGGCGAGGCCGCCGGCGTCGAACGCCTCGGCGAACAGGTCATAGTCGTCGCCGTTGACGAACGTGTCGCCGTTGACATCCGCCGTGCAGGGCACGTCGACGGTGCGCGACCACAGGATCGCCTCGGTGCGCCAGCGATCGGCGTTGAAGCCGCTCCCGGCGACGTAGAGCGTGGAGCCCTCGCGCCACACGCTCCACGCCAGCGAGCTGAGCCACGAACCCGGAAGCGTTGTAGAGAGATCCTCCCACGATGCCGCGGAGCCGGTCCAAACGCTCGCGCGGTACTTGTCGCTGTAGGCGTATCCGACCTGCCAGCCCTCGTGCACGCCGTGTGCCAGCGAGAACTGCGCGCTGGCGGGGTGAAGATCGACCCACGAGTCTGCCGAGCCGCTCCACATCGCGGCCCGCTGCTGTCCCTCGAAGGTCGTCCAGCCGACCTGCGTGTTGCCCCACACCGCCACCGCCCCCGACGATTCGGCGAAGTATGGATTGAGATCGATCCACGACGCAGCGCTACCGAGCCATAGGCTGGCGCGGGTGAAGCCGTCGAAGGTGGCCTGCCCGACCTGACGCGTGCCCGACGTGCCGCGTGCGAGGGAGACCGTCGCGCCGTCGGGGTGCAGGTCAACCCAGGTGACGGCGCTGCCGCTCCAATATCCCGCGTGGTCGACGCCGTCGATCTTTGCCATCCCGGCCTGCTGTCCGGCGCGGACGGCATAGGCGATGGAGCCGCTGGCTCCGGGCGGATTGAGATTCACCCACGATTCGGGCGTGCCGGTCCAAAGCGCCGCGTGGTGCGCGTTGCCGACGCGCGCGCGTCCGACCTGCTGCCCGGCATCGGCGGCATTCGCGACCGACTCGACACTCCATGTCGGGTGAAGGTCGATCCAAGAACCGGCGCTGCCGTTCCAGAAGCCGGCGTGGTAGTAATCGCCGAACTTTGAGTGGCCGGCCTGCGCGCCGGGCGAGGCGTGGATCGCCACCGATTCGATCGAACCCGCGGGGTTCAGGAGGGTGGCCGTCCATTGCGCGCTCGCGTTCCCCGCGAGCATCGCGACCGCCCCTACCGCCGTCGCCATCGCCGCCGAGTCAACCAAATCGGACAATCGGAGCATTTCGCACTCGCCTTTCTTGGATGTTCGATTCAGATCGCCCTGGGACCGCGCCGGACTCTTCTGTCTTGCTCGGCCCGGCGCACGTCCGAGGGAGGGTCTTTCTATCTCGTTGTCTCGCTGTCTCGTTGTCTCGTTGTCTCGCTGTCTTGCCGTCCTGCTCTTTTTCTGATGCCTGGTGCCCGGTGCCTGTTGCCTGTTCTTCAGCACCCGGCCTCGAACGCCTCCGCGAAGACGTCGTAGTCGTCGCCGTTGACAAAGCCGTCGCGGTTCACGTCGGCCGCGGGGTCGCCGGCCTCGAAGTAGCCGGCGAAATCGTCGAAGTCATTTCCGTTGACGAAGCCGTCGCAGTTGTAATCGCCGACGCAGATGCGAAGCGTCGCCGCGTCGCTCGTCGCACTCCCGCATTCGTTGGTCACGACGCAGCGATACCTGGTCTGCAGGAGCTCGGGGAGCGTTTCACCCACCTGGGCCGAGATGGTGAGGAACCGCGTCGTCGCGCCCTCGATTGAAAACCGTGTGAATTCGCCGTCGTTGACTCCGATCCAATTCCCCGAGCCCGCGGGTGCCTCCGCCTCCCACGCGAACGTCGCCGGCAGAGAACCGAGCCAGCCGACGCTCAGGGTCGCGCTCCCCGACGGGCACACGTTGCGGTCCTGCGGCTCGAGCACGATCTGGGGCGCGATCCCTGGGAAGAGCGACACGCCTTTGCTCGTGATCGACCCGCACGAGTTGGTGATGACGCAGTCATAGAGCGCGATGTCCTGCACATGAGGATTGGTGAACGTCAGCGTCGCGGTCGTGGCGCCCGAGATCGTGGTGCCCCAGGTGGTCGTGCCGTTGCTCATCGGGAACCCGGCGCGACGCCAGCGATACGTTGCGCCCGCGGGCTCGGCCAGCGTCACGGACAGCTGCACGGACGTATCGCTCGCGCACACCATCTGGGCAACGGGCTGCTGCGTCAATCGCGGCAGGCCGGGCAGGTCAAAGGCGTCGATGCCGATCTCGTAGTAGCTGGTTCCAAAGAACACCGTGCCGACCATGGTGCCGTATTCCATCTGCCCCGATTGCCGCAAGGTCTGTGGCAGAATCACCGGGCTGCTCGGGTCTGACCAGTCGACCAGCTTCACCTCCTGCGGCCTGGACACGATTAGCAGCGATCCAGCCGCGTGGGGAAACGGGAGAAGCCCGGGGAAGTTCAGCGTCGCTCGAACCGCCGGATTCGCCGGGTTCGAGACGTCGATTGCCTGACATTCACCGATGCCGGTCATCGCCGCCAGGATGTGCCCCGGCATCATCACCGCCGACTCAAAGGCCCATAATCCCGGGGACGGGTGCATCGCGAGAAGTTCCGGGTTCGAGGGGTCCGCGGTGTCATAGATGTCGATCGTCGCGCCGGTCACGACGTACGCGATCGCATCCTCCACGACCAAGCCCGCCGAGAACATCGTCTCGGTCGAGCTCTTGCGCCGGATGTTGTTGGGGTCGGCGACGCGGTAGATGTCGAACTTCTCGGCCCAGGTCGTCATGTACAGGTAGTCGCCTCGTGCGTGCATCTCCCACGCATCCGAGACCACCGTGTCCTCTCCGAGCAGGAGCGGCGACGCCGGATTGCTCACGTCGTACGTCTGAAGAATCTCGCCGTCGGTCTGCACGTACACCCGGGCACCGTCCGCCGCCAGCGCGTTGACGAAGTCGGGGAGTGGGACGCTCGCCGCCAGCACGGGGGCCGCTGGATTCGTCGCGTCGTAGACCAGCAGCGCGTTTCCGGGCGCCGCCACCAGCGCATTCCCGGCCGTGACGAGCCCGCGCAGGCCCACCGGCCCCATATTGACGCTTGACAGTTGGCTCGCGCCAGACAACGTCGTCGCGAACGAGATCAGGCCGGAGCCCATCGCCACATGAACGCGATCCGCCGAGGGAGCCGCCACCCGCGTGCTCGACGACAGGTCCAGCGCGATCGCGGGCATCGGTTGTGGTGACGCGGGGTTGGCGAGCGAAACCGCGTCCAGGTTGCGATCGAAGTTGACGAAGTACAGCACCGGCACGCCGCCGGCCTGACCGAACTCGCACGTCCCGTCGTCGATACTCGTCGCCACGTTCGTCACGGCGCTCACCTGCGTGATGTTCGACGGCGTGGAGATATCGAAGAAAAAGATGTCACTGTCGGCCAGCACCGCCAGCGTGCCCGGTCGGACGTCCATCCGGCGCGTTGTGTCCGCGAACGCCACGCTGTCGCGGAACACGGGCGACGTGGGATTCTGATAGTCCACCGCCGTCACGGTGAAGCCGCCCATCGCGAACACGATGTTGTTCCGGCTCTCGATCTCGATGGCGTTGCCGATGGCATAGGTGCTGAGCCACTGTGGAATCGCGGGGTTGGAGACGTCGTAGGTGCGGATGTCGCCGTTCCAGCACACGAAGAGCTTGCCGCTCGACACCGCGACATCTTTCGCGTTGCCGCCGCCGATCGACTGGACCTGCACCGGCGCCGCGGGGTTGGTCATGTCGATGATCTCCACGCCGCGCTCTCCCAGCGCGACGTAGACGTAGTCCCCGTCCTTTTCGATCTTGATCGGCACGCCGTCGAGGATGTAGGTCGACTCCAGGACCGGCGCGGCCGGATTCGCCATCGAGTAGATGCGCAGCTCGTTGGCCGCCCCGCCGAGGTAATAGGAAGGTGTCGCGTGCGACGCGGTCACTTCCCCGCCGTCGTGCCAGAGCACCGACGTGCCGCACTGGGCGCGGGCCGACACCCCACCCAGACAAAGTGCCGCCGCCCCCACGAGCGTGGGCAACGGGCGATAACCACCGACACAACGAAACAGCGACTGCAGCATGGACGCCTCTCCAAGAGATGAGGGCATCCTACCACGCCGTCCACCCGCGCAAAAGCCATTCTGACGCGCTGGTCCCTACGTCCGCACGCTGGTCGCCATGCCGATCGCCACCGGCAAGAGGACCATCACCGGCACGAACACGCCGACCTGGGGCGGGAGTCCGGGGATCGCCGCCGACGCGCCCAGGACGCCGCCCATCAGCGCGGTGATCGCGATCGGCGCACATTTCAGCGACTGCACGATCATGTTGCAGGGCTCGCGTCGAAGGAAGAACGGCATGGCGACCGCCAGCGCGAGCAGATTCGCCGTCAGGATCGAGAGCCGCCCCCACCGGATGCGCTCCAGTTCGGCGACGCCGCGCTCGTCGAGCAGCTCCGGGCGCCTCAGCATCTGCGAGACCTGCATCCAGCTCAGGCTCTGGGCGAAGCCCGCGTAGCGCCGCATCTTGATCGCGGTGGGATCGAGGTTGGTCTCGATCCGCTTGACCGCGCTCGGCGCCTCGGGCTCGTCCAGACGGACCGCCGAGCCGTTCTCGAGGTCCCACGCCTTGCCGTTCCAGCGCGCCGAATCCGCCGCGATCCGCGTTGTCGCCAGGCCCTGCGCGTCGCGCTCCCACACCATGAGCCCGGCCAGCTCGCCCTCGTCGGCCTTGAACGCGCGCGCAAACCACAGGCGGCCCTGCGAGTCCTTGTACATCGGCACGCTGGTCTCGCCCAGCGCCCGCTTGCCCGCGTCGCCGTGGTCGCGCACCAGCATCGCCGCGATCCGCGGGATCACCAGCTCCTGGTTGGCGATCTGCACGCCCGTCAGGGCCAGCGACGCGACGAAGATCGGAACCGCGGCCCGGTGCAGCGCGATCCCGCCCGCCAGCACGCCCACCAGCTCTCGCCCACGCACCAGCTGCGCGAACGTGAACCCCATGGCGCCCACCATCACCATACCCAGGGTGTAGTTGAACAACTGCAGGAGCCGCGGCCACCACAGGTCGGCGATCAGGAGCGCCGTCACCACCGCGCGTCGGACAAACCCGGGGTTCGCGCTCTCTTCCTTCAGGTACCTGTCGGCCGCGGACACGAAGCGATCGAAATTGAGCGACACGTCGATGGTCACGACAAACGAGGCGAAGATCAGCAGCAACGCGATCACGTTGATGAGGTACTGACGGGCGATGTAGCGGTCCAGGAGCTTCATGGGTGACTACGCGAACCGTGGCAACTTGGGAGGAATCAGCCCCAGCACTCGGCAGGCCGGGAGCGTGACAGCGTACGCCAGCATCGCCGCGCCCGTGACATCCGACAGATAATGAGCGCCCGAGAGCATCCTCGTCCAGGCGCACCCGGCCGCCAAGACGATCGCCAGCGGGCCGAGCACCGGGCGAGCCAGTGTGAGCGCGATCGCGCCGCCGAACGCCACCGCCGCATGGCTGGAGGGCAGCCCGAGGTTGCTCCCGTCGGAAAATCCGGCGAACAGCCCGCGGAAGACGTAGCGTGCGTCCTCTCCGGGGCGTTCCCGCGCGATGACGAGCTTGAGCAGTTCCGCCGCCGCCCCCGAGAGCGTCGCGCCCGCGAGGATGGAGAGTGCCATCGAGACCCGGGGCGCGGTCGCGTCCTTCCGGCTGAGCAACCATCCCGCCAGCGCGACGATGAGCCACGTCGGAAGAAAACCCATGACGCGCAGCAAGCGATACCAGTCGCGCCCCTCGACCCGCGCGGTATCTCCGCTCTTGAAAAAGAAAAAGGCCCAGCGATCCAGCACGCTGGCGGCGATGAACACGAAGAGCACGACCGCGATCGTCACCATCACCCGGCGCGTGCGCAGCCTCGCCTCCCGCGGCGAGAGCCAGCGCACACCCAACGGCACGAGCGAGGTTGTCTTCTGGTCGCTCGCCATCACGAACCCCCGGCTCCAGCGCCGATGCCCTTGAATCCATAGCCCAGAAACGCCGGGCGTCCGCGCTTGTGCTCGCCGCGCAGCTCGCCGATCTCTTCCACGCGCTCGAACCACGGGGCCCACTGCTCACGCGTCGCGCCCAGCAGCACCGCCGGCCGCCCGATCAGCCCCGTCGCCCGGCGAAGATCGGTGTCGGCCCAGAGATCGTACTGACAACGGCGCCCCGCCATCAGGCTGCTGGAACAAAACACCGTCGGCCGCCCGGGAAGATAGAACGCCATCTGGCTGGCGCGCCCGTAATGCTGGCTGATGACCATCGGCTCGGAGTGGGTTTGCTCGCGCAGCGACGCCAGCAGCTCCGAAACCTGCCCCGCGTTGCTGGTCGCACTGGTCAACCTCGCGACCGGCACATACCGGCCCAGGCCCGGAAGCGACGACGCCCAGTCGGGGCGCAGCATTCCGATTCCCGCGACCAGCCCGATGCCGATCGCGATGTGCCACGCAACCTGCGTCGCGGTCTCGGGGCGACGCAGCAGAAATCCCCAGCGCGGCCGCGGCTCGGCCAACCCTCGCCAACGCGCCATCAGCACCGTGAATCGATCCATCCCGCGCACAAGCCCGAACGCCGCCAGCGGGATCAGCGTCGCGTGCCCCGCGATCGCCCAGTTTGCTTCGCCCTCGCTCACGAAACTCACGAAGAGGTAGAACAAGAAGATCGGCGCCGCCGCGAGCAGCAGGAACACCGCGCTCTCGCGTGGTCCGTCGCTCGAAACGTCGTGATCGCGCAGCGCCTTCACGCCGCCGATCACCGCGAGCACCCCCACCGCTCCCGCCAACCCGAGCTGCGACACGAGAAACGTCAGCGTCCAGAGCGGCGAGTAGGTTTCTCGCGCCTCGGGCATGTCGCCGCCCTTGACGCCCAGGTGCCCGAGCAGATGGTGCACCGTGGGCCAGCCGTTTTCTGCGTTCCATATCACGACCGGCGCGATGCCGAGCAGCCCGATCGCGATCGCGCCGAGCACGAGCGTGCCCGCTCGCCGATGGAGCCTCAAGCGTCCGCGCCGCGCGACCGCGTACACGAGCAATCCGGGCACGAGCAGCAGCGCCGTGTACTTGAAGAGCACGCCCGCGCCGATCGCCGCGCCGAGCCCCACCCACGACCACGTCCCCGCGCGGTGCAGACACCGCCACGCCGCCCACACCGCCAGCATCCAGCACGCGACGTACGGCATGTCGATCGTGGAGAGGAGCGACAAGGCCTGGAACACCGGCGAGAGCATCAAGCAAACCGCGGCAAAAAACCCCGCGCGCTTGTCGCCCATCGCGTCGCGCGCCAGCCCCGCCATCGCCAGCGCCGCGATCGCGCCCGCGATCGCCGCGGGCGCCCGCACTCCGAACTCGCTGGTTCCCAGCAGCTTCACGGACGCCGCGATCGCCCACGCGATCCCCGGCCCCTTGCTGTAATAGCTCCACTCAAGCCGGCGGCTCCACTCCCAGTAGTGCGCCTCGTCCTCGATCAGCGGGTACGGATTGAACCACGCCAGATACACAAGGCGTGCGATCGTGGCCAAGAGCACCAGCGCGAGCACGACCGCCGACGACTCGGCCCAGGGGGCCCACGTTCCGGCGCGAGCGTGGATGTGCTTGGTCTCTGCTCGCGTCATCGTGCGATCGGGGCCGCTCGCCCCCTGTTCCCTCGTGAGACTCGCTCAATGGCGCGTCAATCGCCAGTACCCGATCGCGGCGTACGCCCCCATGATCCCCACGCCGCCCCACAGAACCAAGAGCCCCGGCCAGCCGTGCTCGTGCGTCAGCTGCTGCCCGCTGGAGATCGTGATCACCGTCGCCAGCGCGGGGAAGAAGCTCCACAGGTACACCGTCAAGGGCAAGCTGCTCGACAGCCGCACCGCCGTCATCGCGCCCGCCACCACCATCACCACGCACGCCACGCTCATCGCGAACCGCTCGTTCTGCTTGCTCGTGATCTCGCGGAGCAGGCTCGCGATCGAGTGCTCAAGGTCCGCGTACGGCCGCTTCACAAACTCGTCGCCCGCCTCCACCACCCGCGGCCTGGCCTCGCCCAGCAGCTTCGCGGCCGGCGTCTTCACCGGGTCCAGGAGCGTCTCCATCGGCCCGTCGACCAGCGAGAGCTCGCTGAACACCAGCTTGGTCCGCTTGCCCGCCGCCTGGTCCCGCGTCCCCGGGCCCGCCGCCACGTTGTCAAGCTCCAATCGCATCGTCATCGACCGCGACAGCCGGTCCGCCCCGCCCATGTCCGTGTAGAGACCCGCGTCCGGCGTCGTGAACTTCGTCGGCGCAGCCCCGACCAATCGCTTCTCGACCTCGATCATCCCGCCCGCCCGCGTGGGCTGCAAAACCCAGCGCCAATCCGGCGAGCGCACCGCGGCGTCCTTCGCCCGGATCACGAACTCCGTCCCCTGCGGATCGCGCAGCGTCGCCATCCCCCTGGCCGCCAGCTCCTTCCGCAGCGCCTCGGTCGTGACCCGCTCGGCGACGTGGTACGCCAGGTCGCGCCGCTGCACCTCGATCCAGTTCATCCCTTCGGGACGCCCGCGCAATTCGACCAACTCGCCGAAGGTCAGGAACTTCGGATCGTCCTTGAACGCGTTGGAGATGTTCATCCAGAGCGGGAGCGTCTCAAACTTCGCGTAGGCCCGGTCGCCGTCACGGGCGCTCCCCTGCTCGAGCTGAACCACCGCGCGCGTCGCGCCGCCGTCGTGGACACTCCCCGGGAGCAGCACGACCTGGGCGCGATTGGCCGCCGCCTCGCGCTCCAGCTCGCCCTCTTTGTCGAACGTCAGCACCATCACGCCGTACAGGACAAGCCACTCGCGCGCCCCCGCCGCCTTCAGTTGCGGGCTGTCCTCGGGGTTCAGCGCGACAACGCGGTCCGCGTACAGCACCGTGCCCTCGCGCACCACCGGCTGCCCGCGCTGCACCGAGTTCACGAGCACCTTGGAGAGGTTCTGCGCGATCAGCACCTCCATCGAGCGCAGGAACCGGGGCATGATGAACTGGTTGAGCCCGAGCAACCCCACGCCCAGGATCACGCCCGTGATGATCGCCGGCATCAGCACCGCGCGGTGCGACACGCCGCCCGCGTACGCCGCCGTCACCTCGTTGTCGTGCGAGAGCCGGTGGTACGCCAGCGTCGCGCCGAACCCCGCCGCGAAGGGAAGGGCGTACTGCAGCATCGGCACGATCGCCAGCCCCATGAACTGCAGCGCCTCGACGGGCGTGATCTTGCCGTCGGCCATGGGCTTGATCGACGCCGCGAACGCGATCACCGCGACGAGCACCGCGCCCGTGAGCGCGATGATGCGCCACAGCTCCAGCGTGATGTACTTCCACAGCGAGATCGGCATGCCGAATGTCATCGTGCTTCAGCTCTCTCCGCGCGACACCGCGTCAATGGACGCGACCACCGCCTCACGCCCCCGCCCGCCTCACCTCGACCTTGCCGCCCGCGACATCCTTGATCGCATACCCCATCGCCAGCAGTTCATCGCGGATCCTGTCCGAGCGCGCGAAGTCCTTCGCCGCCCGCGCCGCGCGGCGCTCTTCCAGCTTCGCCAGCACCGCAGGGTCCGGCGCGACACCCGGCGCGAAGATGCCGATGTCCGTCGAGGCCGCCGCGGGGCGCTGCAGTTCCAGCACGCCCAGCACGCCATCGAAGACCTTCATCAGCTCCGCGTCCTGCGTGCCGGGCTTCTCGGTCCGCGCGACGAACTTGTTCACCTCCGCGATCGCGGCCGCGATGTTCAGGTCCGCGTTCAGCGCCTGCGCAAATCCCAGCATCGCGTCATCGCGCGATCCTTGCGAGTGCGACGCATCGCCGCCGGCGCTCTCGACAAACCGCCGCCAACGCTCGACCTGCCTCTGCGAGTCCGCCAGCCCCTGCATCGTGAAGTTCGCGTTGCTCCGATAGTGCGTGCGCACCAGCTCCAGCCGGAGCGCCGCGGGGTCGACTCCCTTGGCGAAGAGGTCGCGGGCCGTGAAGAAGTTGCCCTTGCTCTTGCTCATCTTCGTGCCCTCGACGAGCAGGAAGCGCGGGTGGAACCACAGGCGTGCATACCCGCCCTTGGCGGGTGTCGCGTTGAAGGCGCAGCACGACTGGGCGATCTCGCACTCGTGGTGCGGAAAGATGTTGTCCTCGCCGCCCGAGTGCAGGTCGATCAGCGCCTCGCCGTTCGGGATCGTCGCGGAGAGGTCGTTGCCCACCAGGCGTTGGAAGCTCATCACCGAGCATTCGATGTGCCAGCCCGGATACCCCGCGCCCCACGGCGAGTCCCACTTCATGATGTGCGACGAGTCCTCCTTCCACAGGAGGAAGTCCGCCGGGTGGCGCTTGCTCGCCTGGTTCGACGCCGCCACGCGCCCGCCCGCGCCCTCGCGCAGCTGGTCGAGCGTGTTGCCGCTCAGCCGCCCGTACGCCGGGAACTTCTGCACGTCGAAGTACACCACGCGCTCGCCCGCGCCGCCCACGACATACGCATAGCCCTGCGCGATCAATCGCTTCACAAGCTCGATCATCCCCGGCACGCTCTCGGTGGCGCGCGGCTGGAGTGTCGGGTCCTTCTCTCCCTCGATCGCCAGCTTCAGCCCCAGCCTCTTGGCATCGTCCTTGAATCGTTCCTCATAGAACCGCGCGATCTGGTACGGGTCGCCGGGGTCGATTCTCACATCCGCCGGCAGCTTGCCCGACTTCTTCGCCTCGGCGATCCGCTTGCCCGCGACCGCCATGCGGTCCTCGCCCGACTCGCCGCCCTCCGCGTCGTCGGTCATGTGCCCGACGTCCGTGATGTTCATCACGTGGACGACCTTCCGCGGGCCCTTGTGAGCCTGCCCGTCCGCGCCCTTCACCTCGCACAAGGGCGATTCAATCCATCGCCGCAGCACGTCCGCCGCCAGAAACGAGCGGAAATTCCCGATGTGCGCGTCGTCATACACCGTCGGACCGCAGGAATAGAACGACACCCGTGCGTGGTCCCGGGGCACAAAGTCCTCTTCCGTCCTCGTCAGGGTGTTGTACAGGCGAAGGGGCATGCGCAGATGGTAGCGGGACGACGCGGAACAAAGCGCCGCCGGCTCAGCTCGACGCGGCCTCCTCGGACCCGCGCGCTCGGACCTTGATGTCTCCCGCGCCGATCCCCTCGTCCGATCGACGCCCCTCGTCCCCCGAATCCCCCGAGGGCTTCGGCTCCACCCGCACCAGCGTCACGCGCGTCGGCTCCGCCGCCAGCACGGTCACCACCGCGCCGTCGTGCTCAAACCGCTCGCCCCGCGGCGGGATCCTGCCCAGCGTCACGGTCACAAAGCCGCCCACCGTGTCGTAGTCCTCGCTCGCGGGCAACTCCACGCCAAGATCGCGCAGGCCCTCGTTCGCGTCGACGATGTACGCCCGCGCGTCGATGGTCGCCGATCGCTTGTCCTCCGCGATCACCACCTCGGGCTTGTCGTCCTCGGGCAGTTCGTACTCGTCCTTGATCTC
Source organism: Phycisphaerales bacterium (assembly GCA_013360695.1). GTDB lineage: Bacteria > Planctomycetota > Phycisphaerae > Phycisphaerales > UBA1924 > JABWBC01. The sequence continues at coordinate 8,350 of JABWBC010000052.1, read as the reverse complement.
GCCCACGATCTGCTCGACGATGTCCTCGATCGTCACCAGTCCCGCCGTCCCGCCGTACTCGTCCGCCACCATCACCAGGTGGACCTTGTTCTGCAGGAGCTCCGTCAGAAGCTCGCGGATCGTCTTGGTCTCGGGCACAAAGATCGCCGGGCGCAGGATCGCCTTGAAATCAAAGGTCTTGCCCATCCGCTGGGCCTCGCCCGCCATCCATCGCATCAGGTCCTTCACATAGAACACGCCCACGATCCGATCCAGCGTGCCGTCGTACACCGGGAGGCGGCTGTGGTTGCTCCGGCGCAGCGTCGCCGTCACCTCGCCCAGGCTGTTGGTCAGCGCCATCGCCTCCATCTCGGTGCGCGGCGTCATGATCTGCGCGACCGTCATGTCGCGGAACTTCACCACCGCCTCGATCATGTCGCTCTCGACCCGATCGAACTGCCCTTCCTGCCGCGCTTCATCCACGACGGACATCAGCTCCGCGTGGGCCTGCTGCTCGGGCGCGGTCGCGGGACGATCGGCCAAACGCCGCACCACCTCGTCGAAGAACCGCACCACGACGTTGAAGGGCGTCGCCAGAATGTACCCGGCCCGTACCAGCGTGGACCACAGGCAGATCGTCTCCGCCGCCGCGTGCCGCGCAATCCCGGTCGGGATCGCCAGTCCGAACACCCACACCACCGCCGCCGCCGCCCCCAGCCCGATCGACACGTCGGCCCAGTCCAGCTGTTCACCGCCGCGCGAGTGCCACGAATGAAAAACCAGGGCCGGCGCCAAGACCAGGTTGGCCACGATCCGCGGGAGCGCCATCGCGTTGGCGTGCCCGTCCATGTCGTCAAGAATCGCATCGACCCGGCGCAACAGCGCTTTGTTGTTCCGGTCGCGCGCCACCTGCTCCAGCCGCGAGCGCGCCACCTCGCGCAGCGCGTGGAACAGCGTCGAGCACACGCCCGAAATGACCGTGGACGCCAGGGCGATCCAGAACCAAGCCTCGCTTTTCATCGCGGGCCCTCCCCGGTCGCCCCAGACTCAGCACCGGCCCCAGACGCGCCCCCGAACACGCTCCCGACGCCGATCGCCTCCAGCACCCGATCTTCCTCGGCGTGCATGCGCGCGTACTCGTCGTCGTCGTGGTCGTCAAAGCCCAGGCAGTGCAGCATGCCGTGAACGACATACAGAAGCAGCTCGCACCGCGCCGGGTGCGAGCGCCGTTCCGCCTGCCGCCCCGCCTCATCAAGGCACGCCAGAACGTCAACATCCAACTCCATCCGCGTCCCGTCGGCGTTGGGCTCGCTCATGTCAAAGGTCAGGACATCGGTCGTCCCCTCGACCTCGGCGTATTCCAGGTGGGCCGCCGCCATCTCCGCGTCCCCGACCACCCGGACGCGGACCTCGCCATCGGCTTCGAGCACCCGCATCGCCCGGACGGCATGGTCCGCGATCCATCGCGCGTCTTCCGGGGATAGCCTCCCCGTCGCGTCGATCAACTCGACACGCCCCGGTCGTCGGGGAACCACGCCCTCGGATTCGTTCGAAGCCCCGCCCATCGCTGGCCATTGTACGATGAACCGCCCCTGAACGCTCATTGTAAGGAAAATGTTTGCAATTTCGTCCGATAATAACTGGCTTCAGAATAATCCGTGAGCTTGGCCATGGCTGACCCCGCCCCTTCAGGGGCGGCCAATCGTGGTCGCTCCGATCTGATCGGGTTTGTCCAGCTTGCCATCGCGGCACTCGGCTACGGCTTCATGGGTCTCCTGCGCGGCTGGGCCGTCGACGCCGGCGCCGACACTGTCACATTGCTCGCCCTCCGCTTTTCGTTCGCCGGGCTGGTCCTGCTCTTGATCGCGATCGCCCGCCGCGTCCCCTGGCCCAAAGGAGCCATGTTCTGGCTCGCCTGCTCCATGGGCGCGGTCCTCTATGTCATCGAGGCGGGAACCTACTTCTTCGCCCTGAAGCACATCCCTTCCGGCCTGGTCGCCCTCCTCCTTTATCTCTACCCCGCGCCGGTCGCGATCGCGTCCTGGCTCTTCTTCCGCGAGAAACTCGGCCGCGCCCGCCTTGTGGCCCTCATCCTCGCCATGCTCGGCTCGGCCTTTACCGTCATCCCCGCGCTCACCGGCGCCTCTGGCGGCCCGCCGGGCGGTTCGCCCACCCTCGGCGTCGTCCTCGGTGTCTCCTGCGCCATCGCCTACGCCGTCTACATGCTCGTCGGCGGCCAAGTTACCAAGGACAACAACCCCCTCGCCGTCACCACGCTTGTCTGTATCTCGGCGGGCATCGTCTTCTCGATCTGGGCCACGCTCGCCGACGGCTGGCACCCGCCGCAATCGCCCAAGGGCTGGGCCGGCGTCGCCCTGATCTCCATCTTCTCCACGGTCATCGCGATCCTCTGTGTTCTCGCGGGCTTGAAACGACTTGGTTCGGTCCGCGCCTCCACGATCTCCACGCTCGAGGCCGCGGCCACGGTCGCCGTCGGCGGCATCTTCCTCCACGAACGCCTCACGCTCATCCAGTTCATCGGCGGCGCCCTCATCCTCCTGGGCGCGATCATCTGTGCCCGCGCTCAACACGAAGACCAGCCGGTCGTCACCTGCGAGGAATGACGGCCCCGCCGCGCGGTCGTCAACCCAAGCTCCCTGCCCGCACCGTGACTCGCCCCGCGCGAGGTGGTAGTCTGTCGTGGTCACTTCAAGGAGTCACCCATGTCCAGATCCCAGCCCGCCACCCAAGCCAACGCCCTCTCCCGTCGCTCGCTCCTCACCCGCGCCGCCCTCGGCGCCGGCGTGCTCGCCTCGGGCCTCTCACTCGACACCGCGCTGGCCGCGCCCCGCGCCTCGGCCGTCATCCCCCGCCCACGCAAGCGCGTCCTGCGCCTCGCCCACCTCACCGACATCCACGTCCAGCCCGAACGCCACGCCGGCGAGGGCATGGCCGCCTGCTTGAAGCACGTCAGCGAACTCGCCGACAAGCCCGACCTCATCCTCACCGGCGGCGATCACGTCATGGACTCTTTCGAAGCCACCTTCGATCGCACCAAGACTCAGTGGGACCTCTTCACCAAGACCTGGGCCGACGGCATGAACATCCCCGTCCGCTCCTGCGTCGGCAACCACGACGCGTGGGGCTGGAACAAGGCCAAAAGCAAGACCACCGGCACGGAGAACAAGTGGGGCAAGGCCATGGCCGTCGACGCCCTCAAGATCCCCGCACGCTACTACAGCTTCGACCAGGCCGGCTGGCACTTCGTCGCGCTCGACAGCGTGTTCCCGAACGGCGACGGCTACCTCGGCAAGCTCGACGACGAACAGGCCGAGTGGCTCGACGCCGACCTCGCCAAGGTCCCGAAGGGCACGCCCACGCTGGTGCTCTCGCACATCCCCATCCTCACCGTCACCTCCGTCGTCTACACCAAGCCCGACAAGGACAACAACTACAAGCTCGACGGCTCGCTCCAGCACTGCGACTACGCACGCATCAAGGCCATCTTCGAGAAGCACAACACCGTCAAGCTCTGCCTCTCCGGGCACATGCACCTCATCGACCGCTGCGACTACAACGGCGTGACCTACCTCTGCAACGGCGCCGTCTGCGGCAACTGGTGGAAGGGCCGCCACCGCGACTGCGACGAGGGCTACGCCGCCATCAACCTCTTCGACGACGGCAGCTTCGAGCACGAGTACATCAAGTACGGCTGGAAGGCCGAGACGAAGTAGCGGAACAACTCTTAGTGACCTCTCGACCCAAAACCTGCTCGACCACGATACCATGGCCCATTCCTGCTACTGATGTCGTTCGTCCCACGCTCGTCTAATGCTGTCGCGATACAGCCTCCAGATCATTGAAGGTGTCAATGGAGCTGCCTCGACAACAGCGTTGTAGTCTCCGAATAACTCTAGAACTTTGACAGTTGTTTGCACATTGACCTTGAGTCTTCTTGACTCAGCCTCAATTCTGGACATCGCCACTGCTGCGCGATGGAATCTGATCGCTTGCCCTACCAAATCAAGCGTGATTACCACTCCGATTAGGACAGCAAGAACCTGCACGACGATGTGCCACGCATTTCCATCAACCCAAGAGGCCACTAGAGGCAGCAGGAGCAGGAGCAACGCGACAAATGCCGCCGACACCCAGGTGAACCACCATCCGGCGTGTGAGTACATACGGTGGGTGAAAAAGGCGTTCTCCCACATGGCCTCCAAGAACGCCGCAGGCCCGGGCTGTTGTCGCGTAGTAAACCATTCTGAGCGTTCAAATTGCAGCCCAACGTCTGGCTTGTGGAACTCCGCGATGGCGTCCTTCAACGTCTCCTCTGAACTCTCGTCCCGAAGCCCATATGACACGAGGAGACGTCTTCTGCATCTTTCTCCACGCCCCCGCGGCCAGCTAACGGCCAGGCCGAAGGCATACCTGCCCAAAATCCCAACGATACCAATCCAGGTGAGTACCACGCGCACAACTCCTGCGTCGACCATCACTGACGATAATGCGAATATTGCCGCGAACAACTGTGATAAATTGGCGCACAATTGCAGACGCTTTGCACACTCAATCGACGCGGACATTAGACCTTGCAGCTTCGACTCCTGCGGCGTCATTGGCCTAGCATTTTGATGACGCTCGTCTTTCGCCTTCATCTCTGTATTTTTTCACATTCGATATGCCAGTCAAGCATTCCTTAGCCATTTCACCACGGGCAAGATGGCGGGCAGCTTCGTGGCATTCGCTCTAACGCTCTCTGGCTCACCGACAAAGAAGCCTCACAGTCAGCGACGATGCCTCCAGGCTCAAGTCCGAATTCTCAGAGAGTAGCTAACGAACCAGCCGCCCCCCACCTCTGGTCCGGCACCCTCACTCCAACAAGCCATCGCACTCCTCGTTGTCCTCGCTGAGTCTCCCCCACCGCCGCAACCGCCCTCTCGCCCCCCATCCGCTCGCTTCCCTTCTTGAGGTACCCGCGCGCGAGTCCCTCGCGCCGCAGGCCGATCTTCTCCAGCACGCGGGCCGACGCCGTGTTCTTGGTGAAGCAGAACGACTCCACACGCTCCACGCCGCGCGACTCAAAGGCCCAGCGCACGACCGCCCGTCCCGCCTCGGTCGCGTAGCCGCGCCCCCAGAACGGCCGCCCGATCCAGTAGCCGATCTCCGCCTTGGCGTGCCGAGCCTGGAACTCGATCCCGATCGAGCCCATGAGCGTGCCGCCGGCGCGATCGGTGATCGCGAACTGCGCGCTCGCGCCCGCCGCGAACTGTCCCGCGTGCGTCGCGAACCAGTCGATCGCGTGCTGAATAACATACGGATGCGGGATCAGGAGCGTCATCTCGGCCACGCTCGCGTCGCCCGCCAACGCCGCCACGCTCGGCGCATCCTCCATCCGAAACGGACGAAGGAGCAGACGCTCGGTTTCAAGATTCGGTTGAGCGCTCATCTGCGCAACTCTACCACACGCTACTCCGCCAGCCCCAACACCCGCGGCCGCACTCACCGCCTCCCCACCATTCCGCCCCCCTCTTCCGGGGCCCATCGCCCGACCACTTGACCACCTCGCCACTTCTCCTCTACACGCCTCCCGTACTCGCCCGCGTCCAGTCCTATCTCCTCTCCGGCATCGACGCCCTCCCCTGCGAGGCTCGCCCGCGTCCAGTCCTATCTCCTCTCCGGCATCGACGCCCTCCCCTGCGAGGTCGAGGTCGACTTCGACAACACCTCCACCGACACCCGCGAGCTCATCGTCGGTCTCCCCGACGCCGGCGTGAAAGAAGCACTCCAACGCGTCCGCGCCGCCCTCGCCAACACCGGATACACCACCGGCAACGGCCGCCTCCTCGTCAACCTCGCCCCCGCCGACCTTCGAAAGGAAGGCCCCGTCTATGACCTTCCAATCGCGCTCGGCCTACTCATCTCCGCCGGCGCGCTGACCCTCCCCGCGCCCGCCGACGACTCAACCCCCGACCTCCGCCGCTACGTCGTCGCCGGTGAACTGGCCCTCGACGGCCGGGTGCGCCCCATCAAGGGCGTCATCGCCCTCGCCGCCCTCGCGCGCCAACGCGGCTTCGCCGGCGTCATCGTTCCCGCCGACAACGCCCAGGAGGCCGCCGCCGTCCCCGAACTCACCGTGCTCGGCGTGCGCACGCTCTCCGAGGTCGTCGGCCTGCTCACGGGCCACCTCGAACCCGTCCCCGCTTCGCCCCCCGACCTCGCCGGATTGCTCGAGGCCTCGCTCGCCCCCATCGACTTCGCCGACGTCCGCGGCCAGGAAGCCGTCAAGCGCGCCATCATGATCGCCGCCAGCGGTTCTCATAATCTTATTATGTTGGGCCCCGCCGGCACCGGCAAGTCCATGATGGCCAAGGCCCTCCCCGGAATCCTCCCGCCCCTCACGCCCGACGAAGCCATCGAAATCACGCGCATCTACTCCGCCGCCGGATTGCTCCCGCCCGGGCAGGGGCTCATCACCGCCCGCCCCGTCCGCACGCCCCACCACACCGCGTCCGCGGCCGCGATCGTCGGCGGCGGCATGATCCCCCGCCCCGGCGAGATCTCCCTCGCCCATCACGGCGTGCTCTTCCTCGACGAGCTCCCCGAGTTCCCGCGCTTCGTACTCGAAACCCTGCGCCAGCCTCTCGAAGACCACGTCGTCACCGTCGCACGCTCACACGCCGCCGTGCGATTCCCCGCGAGTTTCATGCTCGTCGCCGCCATGAACCCCACGCCCAAGGGCGACATGCCCGCCGGCGAGGTCGGCCGCCGCGCCATGGAGCAATACCTCTCGCGCCTCAGCGGCCCGCTCCTCGACCGCATCGATGTCCACGTCGAAGCGCCCGCCGTCTCGTGGAACGAGCTCAGCAAAGCCCCCGTCGGCACAAGCTCCGCGACGATGCGCCAGCGCGTGCTCGCCGCCCGCCTCCGCCAGCTCCAGCGCCAGGGCATCCCGAACTCACGCTTGAGCGGCAAGCAGCTCGATTCACTCGCCGTGCTCGACGACCAGTCCCGCTCCATGGTCGGCAACGCGATGACCGAACTCGGCCTCTCGGCCCGCGCCTACGACAAGATCCGCCGCGTCTCGCGCACCATCGCCGACCTCGAAGACTCCGATTCCATCCAGCCCCAGCACGTCGCCGAAGCCATCGGCTATCGATTGCTGGATCGGAGGATGTAGGCGCATGCCACGGACCTATCGCGACGTCCGTGCTCCTCTCCGGGTGGCGTGGCCAAGCCGCTTCGGCTTGACCACGTGCCTTTGCAATCACGCCTCAGCGCCCTTCCTTCTCCGCCGCACTTCCTTCGAGCCCCCGCCGTTCGACCCAAGGTCCAAGAGCACCGCGAGCACCAGCGCCGCCGCGTGCCACCCGCTCACCGACCCGTGCTCATTGATCGCCCACGCGTACGCCAGCGTCGTGTACGGCATGAACAGGAAGCCAAGGAACGCCCAGAGGTCGTTCTGGTACGCGCGACCGATGTAGTCGCCCATCACCACCATCGCCGCGATGATCACCCGCGGCATGAACAGCGAGAAGAGAACCACGATCCACATCGCACATCCTCCAATCCGCGCACCCCGCCCCAGGCCCATCCCGCGCCCCGCCCTCAAAGGCCGCACCTGACGAGCCCGCGAGGAAGGTCACGGTGAACCAGACGCGAACGCGATCGACCAACAGAATCCGCTCCCATTCTTGTTCGTGCCCCGCCCGCCCCGGTTTCAACCCCGCCCGCCACTCCCTTGAATACAACGAGTAGGCCTCGCCACTCGGCAAGGGTGTCTCGACGGGCGCAAGGAGCGGACCGCCATCGTCCTTCTAGCCCGATGGTCCCCGCCGGTCTGTGACTTCATTTGCTCGGGTGGCGTGGTCAAGGCCCGGCTCTGCGGGCTTGACCACGTTCTTCGAATCTCTCTCGCGCCGCTCCTCCCAAGCCCTCCGCCACGTCCGCGCTCTTTTTCTCCCCCCGCGCACCTGCGGCCTCTGCGTTCAATTTCTTCTCTTCCTCCCCACTCCCGACTCCCGCTCCCACTCCCACTCCCACTCCCGACTCACCACTCACCACTCACGCTCCTCCCGGTTAGTAACCGCTTATCACCGCTTTGGTGCGCACCAAAGTGTCCGTCTTTTTCCCCTCTTCCCAGATTCCCGAAAAAATCTTCGCGCGTTCTCCCCCCGCGCGCAACTCCTTCCACGGCCTGTATTTCTGCCATTGCCTATTGCCCATTGCCTCATGGTTAGTGTACACTTACCACCGCCTCCGTGCGCACCAAAGTGTCCGTCCGCCCCCTGTGTGGAGGACGTGTCTGCAAGAGGACGGTCGCCGCGAAGGGCTCGGGCAGGTGGATGGACAACCATCTCCCGGATGGCGC
>JABWBC010000051.1 GCA_013360695.1 Phycisphaerales bacterium | reverse complement strand
CGGCCGCGGCGAGCGCCTGGCGATCGTCGCCGGCCGCCACGCCTCCGATGAAGACGTCGTCGAGCGACGCCTTGACGGACTCGACGAGCGCGCGCGCCTCGCGCACGGCCTGATCGCGCTTGGCGGCGGCGGCGGTCTTGCCCAGGGCCTTCAGCTTTTCCTGCAGCCCGGAGAGTTCCGCGCGGATGGCGGCCTTGCGGGCCAGGGGCATCGTCACCTTGTCCAACTCCGCGAGCAGCACCTGCACCTCGCCCGGAAGCCTGGCGTCCGGCAGCTTCGATGCGGCCATAACGCGCTGCGCGAATTGGTCGGCTTGCTGGTGTGCATCGAGCGCGGCGGGGCCCGTGCAGCCGGTCACGCGGCGCACGCCCTTGGCGACGGCTTCCTCGCTGATGATCGCGAATCGCCCGATTTCCTTGGTCGATTGCACATGGGTTCCGCCGCAGAACTCGACCGAGAGCTCGCTCCAGGCGGGGCTGGTGGGCGAATCGAGGAGGTCGCGCACGGGCTGGCCAACGGAGACGACGCGGACGGGGTCGGGGTATTGCTCGCCGAAGACCGCGCGCAGGCCGTGGATGGTCTTGGCGACGTAGAGCGGGGCCTTCTCGGCAAAGACGGTGAGGTTGTCGTGGACCTGCTTGTTGACGATGGCCTCGACCTTTTCGATCTCGGCGGGCGCGACCGGCTGGTTGTGGGCGAAGTCGAAGCGGAGACGATCGGGCGCGACCAGCGAGCCCTTCTGATCGGGGCTGCCGCCGAGGACGGAGCGCAGGCCGAAGTTGAGCAGGTGCGTGGCGGTGTGGTTGCTCGCGATGGCGGACCGGCGGTTCTTGTCGACCTTGAGGAGGACGGTGTCGCCGACGCGGATTTCGCCGTGCGTGATGTGCCCAACGTGGAGGACATATCCGCCGAAGGCCTTGGCGTGATCGACCTTGAACTCGCCGCCGTCGTGGTCATCGCGCGACGAGGTGCGGGTCTCGTGCATGACGGAGATGCGTCCGTGGTCGCACTCCTGTCCGCCCATCTCGGCGTAGAAGTTGGTGCGATCGAGGACCAGGCCGAGGCGTTTGGTCTGGACGACGCTGGCGCGGATGTGCTCGTCGAAGTTCTGCCCGTTCCAGATGGCGCGAACGCGCGCGAGCGTGTCCTTGGTCTCGAACTTGTGCGCGTCGTCGGTGGGATCGACGTTGAGGCGGGGCAGGCGCGCGACGGCGTCGGCGGAGAGGATGAACTGGTGCTCGTCGGCCTTGGCGCCGCCGCCGGAACGGGAGAGTTCCTCGGCCTTGGCGCGTTCGGCCTCGTAGCCGGGCATGTCGACCTTCAGGCCGCGTTCCTCGGCCATGAGGGCGGTGAGGTCGATGGGGAAGCCGTAGGTGTCGTAGAGCTTGAAGGCTGCTTCACCAGAAATTAGTGGCGCCGTCTGAGTTCGCCGGCGAACTATCTCTGCGGTCAAGCGGCTCACGGTTACAGTTTCTTGTGTTGTCCACGTGGCCTTGGGGATGAAATCGAGTACGTCGTCATCTCGCAGGTTGAGGGGAATCGGCAAGCCCTGAAACTTCTGGAGTTCCTTCTCGAGGACTGCTCGCTCACGAACCTCTGCGTCCGTATCCGCGCCGCCGGGCAGCAACAACACCTGCCTTTCAGCAGGCAGATCTTTTTGCTCCTCCCAAAACCGTCGGATGAACGCATCCGCTGCAATGCTGGTGAAGAGCTTGATGCCGCGGTCGAGCGTGCGCCCGAACGAGTCTTCCTCGTCGCGGATGATGTCGGTGACCTTGGCGACGTTGGTGTAGAGCTCGGGGAACGCCTCGCCCATCGATTCGACAACAACGGGGACGAGTTGCGCGAAGAAGCCGGGCTTGGCGCCGAGCATCTGGCGGCCGTAGCGAACGGCGCGGCGGAGGATGCGGCGGAGAACGTAACCGCGGCCGACATTGCTAGGGAGTGCGCCGTCGGTGAGGGCGAAGGTGAGCGTGCGGATGTGGTCGGCGATGACGCGGTAGGCGGTGTCGACATTACCCTCGTCGGAAGCGCCGAGCTTGCCACGATACGCGCGGGCGCCGGTCAATCGCTCGATCGCCTCGAAATAGGGGGCGAAGACGTCGGTGTCGTAGTTGGAGCGCTTGCCCTGAAGCACGGAGACGAGGCGCTCCATGCCCATGCCGGTATCGACGTGATTGGCGGGCAGGGGCTTGAGAGAGCCGTCGCTTTCGCGGTTGTACTGGATGAAGACGAGGTTCCAGATTTCGAGGACGTCGGGATCGCCGGTGTTGACGAGCTTGGCGGCGTTGCGTGCGCCGATGCGGTCGTAGTGGATCTCGGAGCACGGGCCGCACGGGCCGGTGTCGCCCATCTCCCAGAAGTTGTCCTTCATGTTGCCCGGGAGGACGTGGTTCTTCGGCAGGAAGCGGAGCCAGAGATCGCGCGATTCCTCGTCGGCCGCGAGGCGGTGCTCGTCGCTGCCCTCGAAATAGGTGGCGTAGAGACGATCGGGCGGGATCTCGTAGACGCGGGTGAGGAGTTCCCAGGCCCAGTCGATGGCTTCCTTCTTGAAGTAGTCGCCGAAGGACCAGTTGCCGAGCATCTCAAAGAAGGTGTGGTGGTACGTGTCCTTGCCGACGTCGTCGAGGTCGTTGTGCTTGCCGCCGGCTCGGATGCACTTCTGGCTGTTGGCGGCCCGCTTGAGCTTGCCGAGGTCGGAGTGCGGATCGGCGTTGCCGAGGAAGATGGGCTTGAACTGGTTCATGCCCGCGTTGGTGAAAAGGAGGGTGGGGTCCTCGAGCGGGACGACCGGCGAAGAGGGAATGTGGCTATGGGCCTTGGACTTGCAGTAGAAGTCGACGAAGGTCGAACGGACGCGCGAGCTGGTCCACTGAGCGGTCATGAAGGGCGTTCTCCGGGGCTATGGGCGGGAAGTATACGGGTCTGACGGGGCGGCACTGGACAGCACGGGCGATAACGCCGATGTAGGATGGCGGAAAGTACCCCATCCGATCCGGCAAGGTGTCGGGACGGGATGGGTCTGGTCGTTGTCAGGAGCATACCGAGGCGATGCGTCAGTTTGATTTATGCGTCATCGGTTCGGGGCCCGCGGGTCAGCGGGCGGCGATCCAGGCCGCCAAGCTCGGCAAGAGCGTGTGCGTGATCGAGCGCGCCGAGGTGGTGGGCGGGGCGGCGATCAACACCGGGACGATCCCGAGCAAGGCGCTGCGCGAGGCGATCCTGCATTACCTGGGGCATCGGGCGGCGATGCCAACGGCCCATGACTTCCAAGGTTCGGGGCTGCGCTCGTTCCATCAGCTCCTGAACAGCTGCCAGGACGTGATCAAGGCCGAGATCGACATCGTGCGCGGGCACTTCGCCAAGAACGACATCTCTCTGGTCACGGGGCGTGCCCAGTTCCGCGACGCCAACACGATCGACGTCATCGGGGCCCACGCCAGCGAGACGATCGGGGCGAGCAAGGTGATCATCGCGGTGGGCACGCGTCCCTCGCGCCCGAACAACGTCGAGTTCGACGACGCCGACATCTTCACGTCGGACGAGCTTCTCAACCTGAGGACGCTGCCGCACTCGATGATGGTGGTGGGCGGCGGGGTGATCGGGACGGAATACGCATCGATGCTGACGGCGCTGGGCGTCAAGGTGACGCTGATCGAGGGGCGCCCGCGCCTCTTGGACTTTGTCGACGCGGAGATCATCGAGGCGCTGCAGTATCACCTGCGCCAGTCGGGGATGACGCTGCGCCTGGGCGAGAAGGTCGTCAAGATCACGAAGGTCGATGCGCCCCCCGGCGCGCGCACCAGCAACGCCTTCATGGCCGAGGCGATGCTCGAAAGCGGCAAGGTGCTGCGCGCGGATTCGCTCCTGTATTGCATCGGTCGTCACGGGGCGACGGCGGACCTGAATCTCTCGGCGGCGGGCCTGGCGGCGGACGATCGCGGGCGCATCAGGGTCAACGAGAACTTCCAGACGACCGTGCCTCACATCTACGCGGCGGGCGATGTGATCGGGTTTCCGGCCCTGGCATCGACGAGCATGGAGCAGGGAAGGCTCGCGGCGTGCAACGCGTTCGGCGTGCGCTGCGAGAACGTGGAGAATCTGCTGCCGTATGGCATCTACGCGATCCCCGAGATTTCGATGGTCGGTTGGACGGAAGAGAGACTGACGGCCGAGGGCATTCCATACGAGGCCGGAATCGCGCAGTACCGCGAGATCGCGCGCGGGCAGCTCTTGGGCGACGACATCGGGATGCTGAAGATGCTGATCCACCAGGAGAGCCACACGATCCTGGGCGTTCACGCGATCGGCACGGGCGCGACGGAGCTGATCCACATCGGACAGGCCGCGATCGCGTTCAAGGCGACGGTCGAGTACTTTGTGAACACGGTGTTCAACTACCCGACGCTGGCGGAGTGCTACAAGGTTGCGGCGATGAACGGGCTGAACAAGCTGCGGGGGATTTGAGGAAGGCGTCGGGCGTCGGGCATCGGGCATCGGGGATCGGGTAAGAGGAAGAAGAAGTGGCGGGACGGCCGAGTGGCGAGGTCGCGAAGTGAGGGGTTGAGGCCGCTTGGGTGGGGTGCGGAGCGCGGCATTCGGCATTCGTGAATCGGCATTCGGGATAGGTGGAGCGCGGTATGGCCGCGCGACCATGTGGGGCTGGACGCCTATCCTGAGGGCCGCGTTGGGCGGTATCAGAGCCGGAGTGGCGGAACTGGCAGACGCAACGGATTCAAAATCCGTCGCCCCCTAAAGGCGTGTGGGTTCGACTCCCTCCTCCGGCATTTTTCCCGAAATAGGTTTGGACGGGCGGCGTGCTGACCAGCCTTGGGCTATTTGCCTTTGGCTTGGTTTTCCTTCGCTGGCTTCCAGCGCACAAGACCGCACGCTTGGAGCGATTGCACGGGGCCGGAACGAATGCCTTGGGCGGCATCTCCGACCGGCTTCTGGTCGCCAGGCTTAAAGGTTGCGATTCGCATCTCGATCACGTCGTACTTGGTGTCGGGGTTGAAGACGTAGCTGGCCACGAGCTGCTGTTCTCCCACGGAGAATGCGGAGTGGACCGAGCCCATCAATTCGTTGGCGACGAGTTCAACCCCCGCGCCCTCATCGATCACGAACTCACCCATGGCCGGGTCGCGTACCACGACCTGGTACTCGCGCACGTCGGCGGGCTTGGATTTGTCGGCGCGGTCGGTATAGGTCATCTTCCATGTGTAGCGGTCGCCGGGCTTGGCGGAGTGATGCACCGATCCCGGCGAGGGCGGCATGGTGCCGTCGGGGCGAGCGATCGGTTGAATGTCGAGTTCCAAGGTGAAGTGGTATGTGAAGTTGCCGCCGGACATGGTTGCGCCACTGCCTTTCCAGTGGCCCACCCAATCCGCTGGAAAATCCGGCACCATCATCCCGCCGGCAAGGGTTGGGGGCTCGGGCTTCTTGGCCTGATCCGGGGGCTCGGCGTTGCGAGCGGGCATCGAACAACCGGCAAGCGAAACAAGAACCGCGATCGCGAGCGTGCGCTTCATGGTGATTCTCCTTTGCCGGAGAGTTCCGGCAGGGCGGATACCGCCGCCGACGGCCTGGGTTGCGGGTTCTTCCCCATTCCGGAGAGTTCGGGCCGCGCCAATGATGTTTCGACGCGGGGGCACGCCGATCGAGTGTTGTCCCCAGTGTCGGAAGGAGCCGGCCATGCCTCTTATCGACGTCGGCCAGACCGCCCCGGACTTTGACCTCAAGGACCAGTTCGGCAAGTCGCACAGCCTCAAGGACTATCGTGGGCGGATCGTCGTGCTGTACTTCTATCCGGAGGACGACACGCCGCTCTGCACGCAGCAGGCGTGCCAGTTCCGCGACCATCACCCGGACTTCACGAAGATCAAGGGCGTGATCCTGGGCGTGAGCCCGCAAGGGCAGGCGTCGAAGAAGATGTTCGTGGAGAAGCACGCGCTGCCGTTCACGCTGCTGGCGGATGAGGTGATGACGCCCGCCGGGCCGAAGGTGTGCGTGTCGTACGGCGCGTGGGGCGACAAGAACATGTACGGCAAAGTCGTGCGCTCGATGCTTCGCACGACGTATGTGATCGACGGCTCGGGCAAGGTGGCGGCCCGCTTTGACCGCGTGAAGACGCCGGGGCACGCGCTGAAGGTTCTCGCGGTGGTGCGGGCGCTGCACGCGGGAGAGTCGCCCGAGGAAGCCAAGGCCGCCAAGCGAACGCATCCGAAGAAGACGACGCGGACACAGGGCGGGCACGCGGGGTATTCGGGGGTCGTGAAGACCAAGGGCACGCGCACACCGAACCGGGCCATGGCGGCCAAGGGGCGCGTGGTCAAGTCGAAGGGGAAGGCGAGGGCGAAGAGGTAGGTGCCCGGACTGCGCGGCGAGCGCGGGCAAGCTCAGTTTTGGCGCCGAGCCTGAGCGAGTTGGCGATACTGCATCCCAATGGCAATTGGGCGGAGTCCGATTTCTATTGGTAAGCTCGTTGGCATGTCGTCGTGGGATCCGCTTCCTTGGATGATCGCCGTATTTCCAGCGTCTGGAATCGCTGTGGTCTATGCATTGGTCTTGATTTTTCGCTCGTACGCACGAAGGGGTGGCGAACTGCGTTGCCGCGCGTGCGAATACGAACTGACCGGCGTTCTCGATCGGGTCGAAAGGTGTCCGGAATGCGGTGCGGACCTGCAGCGACGGCGTGCCGTGGCACGAGGGCGCCGCGTATCAAGCAAACTCTCCATTGCGATTGGCATCGCGATGTTCGTGTTCGGCGGAGTAATTCTGTTGGGTTCGGGAACGGGTATCTACAACAGGCTTCCGGCGCTGAGGGCGAAGTTTGCAACAACCCTATCGCTCATCGATCGACTCCCGACCACGGGCTCAGTCCGTTGGTCCGCACGATCAGTTGAAGTTGAAGAGTTGGCCTGTCGAATCCGCGAAAGAAAGCTTTCGGCCCAGGAGTGGGACCGACTGATTCGCGCCGCTCATGCGTCGCTCGGAACGGCGGATTGGTTTAAGTACCTAAGCGAGAGCGCCATCGAACGGCTTCTGAGTTATGACCCGGCGAACAAAGGCGCGGACCCGCTTGCGCTCAACGCAGCGATGGAGTTCCTCGATCTCGATCCCGGCGTGACAGGCACCACAATCGAGCACGAGGTCGGTCGGCTTCTCCGCATCGATTCATTGGACTCAAGTCAGCGGCAGTTGATCGTCAACTCGCTGTTCAACCGCTTGGAGCGATCTCAACCTCCGACATCCGCCGGCGTGATTCCGTTGGGCGCGCTGCGCGACCAATTTGATCGAGCTATCTACGAGGGCGCGATTCCCAAGGACTTGGTGACTCGCTATCTCTCAGCGATCGTTCGCCCGCAACTGACACTTCAACGTCGAGGGAGCATTCCCGGCGGGTCGACCGTCCATGTGAGTGTCGAAATCCCGCGGTCAGAGGAGCTTCCGTTATTTCGTGTCGCGTTTCGCCTTCGTCCGGCCGGCCAATCTCGGGACTGGCGGATGGCCGGCCCCGACGTCAATGCGGTCGCGATGCGCCACGAAGCTCTCATGGGTATTCGGCCTGAATTCTGGATCACATTGCCACGTGAGCCAGGTGACCACACCATCGAATGCGAGTTGGAGCTTTCAATTTACGAGTGGGCGTCGCGCGGTTCGGCGAGCGTGCTTGCGGCCGATTATGCGGACCCGGCGAAATTGGGCGATCTCTCGAAGCCGCTGGTTCGGATCTCGCTGCCATGTCGTACAATTGTGAGCGTTTCGGAGCCGCTGCTAAGCTCGCCTCTGCAATTCGTCAAAGATCCTGCGCCCGAGCGGGTTGTCATGGATCGCGGGCGATTTTCCGGAGTCACGGTCTGGAAATCTCGGGATCAGAACCTCGTGAGAGTCGATTTCACGGGAATGCTCCAACCAGCCCCGGTTTCGATCGCGGCGGACGTACTTATCGTTCAAGACTGGGTTGAACACCCGGTCGGCTGGATTCTGCAGCAGGCCGGCGCACGGTGGAACAACGGCGTCAGTGCCATGATCGACGCGATCCACGAAGGTCCGTGCATCGTCAAGCTCAGGCCACACTCGGGAATTGTGCAATATGGGAGCGATGCGGGCCCACTATATGGGCGAGAGATCATCATCGAAGCCGGGGTATTTAGCCCTTCGGTCGCGGAGTGGGAAGGCGCTTACGGAAACGACCTCGCGCCTGCGGAGGAGTAGCCAGCCATACATCTCACGTCTGCAGCACCCCGGTCTTGAACGGCTTGGTGTAGTCCCACGAGCGGGCGGCACTCAGGGCCGCGATCAGTTCGTCGCGGGCCTTGTGAGGCTCGATGATGCGGTCGATCGAGCCGTGCCCAGATCACCTCCGCTCGAACAACTCAGCGAAGAACGCCAGCCCCCCGACAAAGATCGCCCCCACCACGATCACCAGAACCGCGACTACGAGTAGGCAGCCCATTCGCCTCAGTTTCTGCGACCACGTTTCGCTGGGCGACCGGCGATCGGGTCGGGGTGAACGCGCCACACCTCGAAACTCGGCGGCGCGCAGCCTCTCGCCCACGACCCGTGGATAGCGGTCCACGCTTTCGAGCCGGAGATTCGAGGGGATTTGCAGTATCGCCTGCTTCGGCGTGCAATTGAACTGTTCGAGAAACGTGGCGATACACCCCGGGGATTCGGCGTCGCTGGAGTCCGACAGAAAATACCAGCGCCCCGCCTCCATTGGATCGCTCATCTTCACGCAAATACGCGCGATCTGCTCGCACAACCGCGGGTCGTAATCACTTGACGAAGCCAGCGACATCAGGCGTCGACGCGCGGAGCCCAGGTCTCCGGACTTCTCGTCGAGGATGGCGCGGTCTCTTGCCTTCACGTCTGCAACACACCCGTCTTGAACGGCTTGGTGTAGTCCCACGAGCGGGCGGCGCTCAGGGCCGCGATCAGTTCGTCGCGGGTCTTGTGGGGCTCGATGATGCGGTCGATCCAGCCGCGGGCGGCGGCGTGGCGGATGTCGGCCTGCTCGGTGTAGCTCGCGTGGATCGCCGAATAGATCTGCTTGTGCGTCTCGGGGTCGATCGTCTCGCCCTTGCGTTTGCGGCTTGCTTCCTCGATCGTCGTCAGCGTGCCGGTCGCCTGGTTGGCGCCCATCACGGCGCACTTGGCGCTCGGCCAGGCCATGGCGATGAACTGGTCGAACGCACGCCCGCACATCGCGTAGTTGCCCGCGCCGTAGGAGCCGCCGGTGATAACGACGATCTTGGGGACGACGCAGTTGGACATGGCGTTGACCATCTTGGCACCGGCGCGGATGATGCCGCCCTGCTCGCTGTCGCGCCCGACCATGAAGCCGGTAGTGTCGTGGAGGAAGACCAGCGGGATTTTCCGCTGGTTGCAGTCCATGATGAAGCGGGCGGCCTTGTCGGCGCTGTCGTCGTAGATGACGCCGGGCATCTGGACCGAGGCGGTGGGACCGGCCTTGCCGCCGGGCATGGTTCGCTGGACGAGCTTTTTTTGGTTGGCGACGATGCCGCAGGGATGGCCGCCGATCTTCGCGTAGCCGCAGACGATGGATTGGCCGTAGTCGGCTTTGTATTCGTCGAAGTCAGGGGCGAGTGATTCGAGGCCTTCGGCGTTCGGGACGGCTCGGGCATCGACGATGCAATTGATGACGTCGTTCACGTCGTATTGCGAGCCGGGCTTGTCGGTGAAGACGGTGTAGATGTCGTCGACGGAACGTGCGCCGGCCTTCCACTTCGTCTCTTCGTTTCTTTGCCTCTGCGTCTCCCCGTACTTCTTCACCAGCTCCCGCACCCGCCTGATGCAGCTCTCGTCGTCCTTCTCCTTGAAATCAATCGTGCCGGAGATCGAGGCGTGCATGGAGGCGCCGCCGAGTTCCTCGTCGGTTACCTCCTGGCCGATGGCGGCCTTGACGAGCGCGGGGCCGGCGAGGTACAGCCCGCTCCCCTCGGTCATGAGCAGCGTGTCGCACAGCACGGGGAGATACCCGCCGCCGGCGACGCAGAAGCCCATGATGGCCGCGATCTGCGGGATTCCCTCGGCGCTGATGACGGCGTTGTTGCGGAAGATGCGTCCGAAGTCGTCCGTGTCGGGGAAGACGTCTTCCTGGAGCGGGAGGAAGACGCCCGCGGAGTCAACGAGGTAGATGAGCGGAAGGCGGGCCATCATCGCGATGGTCTGGGCGCGGATGATTTTCTTGCAGGTCATCGGGAAGAACGCGCCGGCTTTCACCGTCGCATCGTTGGCGATGATCATGTGCGGCCGGCCGTGGATCGTACCGATGCCGGTGACGACGCCGGCGGCGGGCGCTCCGCCGTGCTCCTTGTACATGTGGTGGGCGGCCCAGAGACCGAGTTCCTGGAAGGAAGGCATCAGGCATCGGGCATCGGGAATTGGGGAAGACGAGCCGGGAGAAGAGTCTTTCGCTGATGCCTGATGCCAGATCCCCGATGACTGATCCACCAGCAGCGCAATGCGCTCGCGAGCGGTGAGTCGGCCCTTCTCGTGCTGACGCTCGATGGCCTTGGCCCCGCCGCCCTGGCGGAGGTGGGACTCGGTCGCCATGTATTCGGCGATGAGAGCGCGAAGATCGGGGCTGGAGCTGGACGAAGGGGCTTTGTGAGTCATGGAGGGGGAGGGTAGGTCGCTACGGATTCAACAGGACTTTTCGGAGGACGCCGGCGAGCCACAGGCGGCGGGTGTCGGGGAGGAACATACCCAGCTTGACGTCCTTGTCGGCCGTGATCACAACCATCCTATGGGGCTCTCCATTGACCTCCAGTATCGAGTTCTTGACCTGGACTGTCGTGACCTTGGCGGGATTGAAGGGCCTGCGCCAACCGATCCGGCCGATGCCGGTGAACACCCACGCCTCTGAACCCCGGAGCGTGACCTCGACGCGGCCGAACATTGCGTGGAGCGTGTAGCCGATGAGACCCGCACCGACCAAGGCAAAGGGGGTCATGAAGACGCACAGAAAGATCGCCGCTCCCAAACTCATGGTCGCGACGGTTGTGGAAGTGCCATTAACGTTGACTGGGGTTGAACCTCCGATGGGATACCAAGATGGGAGCGGCCCGACGAGGTGCGTATAGAGTGCGCCGCCCGCCATCAAGAGAAAGATCGACAGGATGCTGTTCCAAAACACGGTCGCCGCAGCGAGCCCCCATGCCGACCATGTGCGCGCCGAGGCAACGATCACCGTCTGGTTGCCATGATCGATCACCTGGCAACCCGCGGGCGGCTCTCGCCCGGCGGCACAGTCGGCGGCCTCGTCCTCAACACTTCTGGCCAGTTCCGAGAGCCGCCAGACTTTGCCGCAGGCGCGGCAGACGGCCACTCCTTCGGAGACATTCACGTCCTCCGTCGCGATCATTTGGCGGCACGCGGGACATACGACGTTCACATGAAAATGGTATCAATCGTCCTGCGGGACTGCACGTTCGTTGCAAGCGCGGCTACTAGGGCAGTTGCTCCAACGCCGCCTTGGTCGCGGGGAGCACGGTCCATTCGAGGTCACCGACGGAGAGGAGGTAGACGACCTGGGCGAGGGCCGCCAGGACGGGGAGGAGCGAGGCGAGGATGGACCAGCAGGCGAGACGGCGGCCCGCGACGTGCTTGCGTCGCCCGATGTATTCGCAGACGCAGACGACGAGGATGACGGAGAGGAACTTGAGGCCGATGAGTCCCCAAGTGCCGAAGCGGTCGATGGACCACTGGGCGAAGGTGTTGGCCTCGCGCATTCCGAGGTGGGACAGGACGAAGACGGTGACGATGATGTCGAGGGAGGAAGCGAAGACGTACCAGACGTATTGGTCGGGGTAGAGGACGGGTCGATGGGTGGAGACCTGTGCCATGTTTGATCAAACGGCGAGGGTCAAATCGTACAGGTTTCTGGGAATGGCGGTGGCGGGGTTTCCGTGCGGCGCGTTATGCTGGCGCCTCGGACAGACATGGCGCGGGCGAGCGCCTGAACCAAACGAGGACTGACCATGAGTGTGAAATCATCGAGCGTCAATCGGCGTGAGTTTGTGAAGGCGACGGGCGTGGTGGCCGCGGCGGCCACGGTCGCGGCGACGGGTCGGAACTGGGCGTGGGCGGGCGGATCGGACACGATCCGGATCGGCGTGATCGGGTGCGGCGGGCGCGGCACGGGCGCGGCGACGGACGCGTTGGATTCCGGGCCGGGCACGAAGATCGTGGCGCTCGCGGACGTGTTCCGCGATCGGGTGCAGTCGTGCCGCGAGTATCTGAAGGAGAATTACAAGGACCGGGCGGACGTTTCGGACGCTGGCGTGTTCACGGGGTTTGACTGCTACAAGCAGCTCTTGGCGACGCCGGGGATCGACTCGGTGATCCTGGCGTCCACGCCGCATTTCCGTCCGGCGCACTTCGCGGCGGCGATCGAGGCCGGAAAGCATGTGTTCATGGAGAAGCCGGTGGCGGTGGACGCGCCGGGGATCCGGATGGTGATGGCGGCGTCGGAGATGGCGCAGCAGAAGGGGCTGGCGGTGGTGGCGGGGACGCAGCGCCGTCACGAGGACTGCTATCTGCAGGCGCTGCAGCGGGTGCGTGACGGCGCGATCGGGCGCGTGGTACACGGGCGCGTGTACTGGAACCAGGGCGGGCTGTGGGTCAAGACGCAGCAGCCCGAGTGGACCGACATGGAATGGCAGATCCGCAACTGGCTGTATTTCACGTGGCTGTCGGGCGACCACATCGTTGAGCAGCACGTCCACAACCTCGACGTGGCAAACTGGGTGGTGGGCTCAAATCCCAAGTCGGCGTATGCGATGGGCGGGCGGCAGGTGCGAACGGGCGCGGAGTATGGGCACATCTTTGATCACTTCGCGGTCGAGTACGAGTACGCGGACGGCACGATCGTGAACAGCATGTGCCGCCAGATCGACGGCACGGACGCGCGCGTGTGGGAGGCCTTTGCGGGAACGGACGGCACGCTGCGGACGACGTCTGGCCAGGCGGAGATCAAGGGCAAGTCGGCGTGGCGCTACGCGGGCTCGATGAACCCGTACAAGCAGGAGCACGTCGATCTTTACGCCAGCATCGCCGCGGGCAAGGTGATCAACGAGGGCAAGCGGATCGCGGAATCAACGCTGACCGCGATCATGGGGCGGATGGCGGCGTACACGGGCAAGACCGTGACGTGGGAGCAGGCGCTGGCGAGCAAGGAGCGGCTGGGCCCGACGAACTACGAGCTTGGGGCGTTGCCCGTGCCGCCGGTCGCGGTGCCGGGGCGCACGCCGCTGGTGTGAACGGAGCGATGGCAACGGACCGGCCCGGGCGCTTCTCGCGGGCTCGTCGGGTTGGGCGTCCAAGGACGGAGGAGTCCGCACTCGCGCCGGGCGGTGCGGCGCGATGATTCGGCGTGTCGGTGGTCGAACGATTGGTGAACCGCGAAATCGGCCGAGGGCCTTTCGCTGTTGAAAAGGACAAGGAGTGGTCTGATGGAACGCCGTGATTTTCTGGCATCATCGATCGCCGCGGGCGCGGCTGTCGCGGGCGTGGGATCGTTGAACGCCGCCCCGACTTCGAGGGCGACGGCGAAGGGCGCGGGGCGGTTCAAGCTGAACTACGCGCCGCACTTCGGCATGTTCTCGAGCCACGCCAAGGACGATCTGGACCAGGTTTCGTTCGCGGGCGACGAGGGGTTCACGGCGTGGGAAGACAACGGGATGCGCTGGCGCGATGAGGCCTTCCACAAGGCGTTCGCCGAGCGGATGGCCAAGCACAACATGCGGATGGGGATCTTTGTCGCGCAGGACATCGACTGGGAGAAGCCGACGCTGACGACGGGCGACCAGGGAATCCGCGAGAAGTTCGTGAAGCAGACCGGCGAGTCGTGCGAGCTGTGCAAGAAGATCAACGCGAAGTGGGTGACGACGGTCGTCGGGCGCGTATCGCAGCACCTGCCCTGGGGGCACCAGTTCGCGAATGTGGTGGAGACACTGCGTCGGGCGGCGGAGGCGTGCGAGAAGAGCGGGAGCGGCATGGTGATGGTGATCGAGCCGCTCAACTGGCGGGACCATCCGGGGCAGTTCTGCGCGACGAGCGACACGCTGCGGGCGTTGTGCCGCGCGGTCGACAGCCCGCACCTCAAGATTCTGCAGGACCTGTACCACCTGCAGGTGACGGAGGGGAACCTGATCGACAACATGAACCGCTCGTGGGATGACATCGAATATTTCCAGCTGGGCGACAACCCCGGGCGGGCCGAGCCGGGCACGGGCGAGGTCAACTATCGCAACGTGTTCAAGCACATCCAGTCGCGCGGGTTCACGGGCATCCTGGGCATGGAGCACGGAAACAGCAAGGGCGGGAGCAAAGAGGGCGAGCGCTCGCTGATCAATGCATATCTCGCGGCAGACTCCGGGCAGTGAAGACGATCTGACAGGGCAGGCCTGAATTCACCTCGGGCGGGCGCCAGGATTGGCGGCGGCCCTGTTTCTCGCTGCGCTGGTTATGCGACCAAGGGGGCGGCCGTGAATTGCCACGGCCTCATCCGTCGATTTTCGGCGAAGAGGGTTGCCAATTCCCGGAGTGTTTCGGATTGTCTTGCTCGGTCCGCGACTTACTCCGCGGGCCTTTGGGAGGAAGCATGAGCAACCGTCGTTTCGCCGCCGTCACCTGTGTCGCCGCCATCGCCGCCCTTGCGGTTCCCGCTGGATTGGCCAGCGCGGGTCCGTCATCGGTGGGCGGAACGAAGGTGTCGGCGAAGGGAGCTTCGGGCGCGAAGATGTCCGGGTTCAAGGTCTCCGGCGCGGCGAGGTCGAACGTGCCGGCCGCCAAGGCCGCCAAGGCCGTGAAAAGATCGCCCTGATCCGCCGCCTTTCCACGAACACGCCCTCCCGGCGAGTTTCCGCCGCCGGGTTGCTCGCGGCCCGGTCCTGCTTTTCGCGGGGCTGGGCCGCGGGCTTTTTTTGGTGAACGGCAACCGCGGGCCGCGGGAAGCGACAAGGCGCCCCGGACCTTCGCACGAGGACTCGGTCAGGTCCGGCGTCGCAAGACAGGGATTCATCTCGCCGAGGCTTCTACTGCTCCTTCTTTTCCTCGGCGGGCGGGCGCGGCACGAGGGTCGGTGCGCAGGCGAGGTTGTAGGCGGTGATCGCGGCGCAGGTGGCGGATTGGGCGAGATAGTTGGGGATGGCAAGGTCGAGTTTGTCGTGCTGCGTGTGCCAGCCATAGCTGTAGTCGGCACGGCCGGTCTCGCTCCAGTAGAAGCCGGGGACACCGACGCGGTTGAACGACGCGTGGTCGCTCCCGCCGTTGGGCGGCATGCGTTCTTCGATGGTCTTGAGATCGCAGTTGAGGTACTTGCCATCGGTGTCGTCGTAGAAGACGTTGTTGATGGGCGCGGTGGCGGCGGCGATCATGTCCATCATGGCCTTGGGCACATTGAGCCCGCCGTTGTAGTTCGTCCCTCCGTCGTCGACGAAGACCGCGGAGATCTTGGGGAGCGCGTCCTTGTGCATGTCGACGTAGCGGGCCGACCCGAGCAGGCCCTGCTCCTCGCCGGACCAGTTGATGAAGCGGATGGTGCGCTTGGGCTTGGCGCCGACGGCCATGAGGATGCGGGCGGTTTCGAGCGTGGTCGCGGAGCCGGTGCCGTTGTCGGTGCAGCCCTCGGAACCCACGCCGTCCCATGAATCCAGGTGCCCGGAGACGATGACGACCTCGTCGGGCCAGGTGGTCCCGGGGATCTCGGCGATGGTGTTGTAGACGGGGACGGGCCCGGGCGTGAGCGTGTGCTGAAGGTTGAACTCGACCTCGATCGGTTCGGCGTCGGCGAGGCGTGAGTTGATCGCGTCGTAGTCGGAGCTGCGGACGGTGACGGAGATATCGCTGGGATAGTCCTCGATCTTGCGCTCGCGCCAGCCGTTCACGCCGCCGGTCCAGACGCGCTCGTCGCGGGTGGTTGAGATGAAGCCGGCAACCGGGGCGACGGCGACTTTTTCCTGCATGGTGAGGGTTTCGGGCGCGGCGCCGTCGGCGAGCTTCTTGCGGGCGGCGGTGCGCATCTCGGCGAAATCGGCGAGGCGCCGGCGCACGCCGCGTTGCCCGACCGGGCTGGCGGCCTTGACGAGGATCCACGAACCGGCGAGTTGATCCTTCGCGGCCTCGTAGTCGGCGTCGGTCTGGGGCTCGCGGATCACCTTGCCGCGCACGGGGCCGTCGGTGCCCTTGGTCCACGAGAGGGTGCTGAACTCAAAGTCGCGAAGCTTGTCGTGCTCGATGGTGACGGATTTGTCGTCGTTCTTCTTTTCGCGGACGAGCAGGAGGGCGCCGGTGGACGGGCCGCGATCAAATCCGGTCGCGACATCGCCCCACTGCTCGACGTGGGAATTGGAGAGGCCCCAGCGGACGTATTGATCGCGGCACCAGTGGTTGGCGGTGATGAGGCGCTGGGAGCCGGTGAGGCGCGAGCCGATCCGCTTGGTGAGGTGGGTGAGATGGTCCATCACCTGATTGCGGTTCTTGCCCTCGTCAAGGATGGCGGCGATGGTCTCGGGGTCGCCCATCTCGATGGCGGGCGGCGGAACCTCCTTGCCGTCGATGATCGCGACGACCTGGCGCGCGGGGGCCGGGGCGGACTGCGGATCGGCGGCGAACACCGAACCGGCGACGACCGCGAGGAGCGAAGTGACCGCGAACTTCCGAACGACCAGCCTGTCAAACATGATGCGAACCCTTGTGAAGCCGGCGACGACCGGCGCGTTTGATAAACCCGATCCGAATCCGCGTGCCCGGACAGTCTACAGAATTCCGTCGGGCGGGCTGCGTCGGGCTTTGATTTTCGACCCGGAAGTCGTCAAGATGGTGGCAGTCCCTCCAGGAGGTTTGACCATGACGACCCCGACCCAGAAACTGACCAACCTCGGCCTATCCCGTCGCTCGTTCATCCGCACCACCGCTCTGGCCGCCGGCGCCGCGTGGGCGATGCCCGCCGCCAGCTATGCACGCGTGCTTGGGGCCAACAACCGCTTGAACTTCGGCGCGATCGGCACGGGCGGGATGGGGACCAGCCACCTGCACTCGCTGATGGGGCGCAAGGACGCGGAGAATATCGCGGTGACGCGGGTGTGCGACGTATACCGGCGTCGCCTGAACAACTCGATCAAGGTGATCGGGGGCACGTCGAACTCGGGCACGATGGAATACCGAGAGGTGCTCGACGACAAGGACGTGTCGACGGTCCTGATCGCGACGCCCGACCACTGGCACACCAAGATCGCGATCGAGGCGATGGAGGCGGGCAAGGACGTGTATTGCGAGAAGCCGCTCTCCTTGACGATCGAGCAGGCGCTGGAATGCCGCGACGCGGTCAAGCGGACGGGCCGGGTGCTACAGGTGGGCCCGCAGGCGACGAGCGATGCGGCAACCTGGAAAGCTCGCGAGGCAATCGGCGCGGGACGCATCGGCAAGGTGTGCTGGAGTCAGGGCGCATACTGCCGCAACTCGCGCGGCGGGCAGTTCAACTGGCCCATCGATCCGGACGCGAATCCAACGCAGGACAAGGGAGCGGAGGGCTATGTTGATTGGGATCGCTGGCTCGGTCACCAGTGGGGACTGGCGCCCAAGATCCCGTGGAACGCCGACCACTTCTTCCGCTTCCGCAAGTACTTCGCTTACAACGGCGGGGTGGCGACGGACCTCTTGTACCACAAGCTTTCGCCGCTGCTCCTGGCGATCACCGGGGAGAACGGCGAGTATCCCAAGCGCGTGGTGGCCTCGGGCGGCAAGTACCTTGAGAAGGACGAGCGCGACATCCCCGACACCTTCATGATGATGGTCGACTATCCGAGCGAGCACACGGTCGTGCTCATCAGCGTGATGACCAATGACGTCGGGATCGACACCATCATCCGCGGTCAGCAGGGCACGATCGAGATGGCGGGCGGGAACGCGCCGCTCAAAGTCCGCGAGCAGGGCGAATGGTGGCCCGAGTTCCGCAAGGCCAACGCCGACAGCGTGCAGACCAAGATGGTCAAGAACGACAAGGGCGAGGAGCGCCCCGAGCCCGGCCCGGGCGGCGCGCGGTTCGAGCTGGCTTCGGGCGAGCACCGCGACCACATGAACAGCTTTATCGACGCGATCCGCGGCAAGGGCAAGCTGAGCTGCAATGTCGACCTGGGCGCATCGGTGATGGTCGCGATCAAGATGGGCGTCGAGGCGTATCGCCAGAACAAGGTCATGCTCTGGGACGCCAAGGCGGAGAAGATGGTCGTCAGTTGAGACGGACCGGTTCCTTGGCACAAAGCGACAGCCGACCGGGCCGCCCCGGTCGGCTTTTCATTGGGATACGAACTCAACCCCTCAACCCGCTTTCTTAGTCCCCACCACCGCCAAGGGCGGCCCGGTCACGACCTTTTTGGCTCGCGCTACGCAGACGGGCACCGACAGGAGATACGCCGCGGCGAGCACGGCCATGGTGAGGAGCGGGTCGCGCGTCGCCGCCACAACGGTGATGCCCACCAGGACCATGAGCGGAACGACGAACTTGCGGCTGATCTTGCGGCCCTTCATCGAGTAGTGCGGGATGCGGCTGATCATGAGCACCGCGACCAGCAGCGTGTGGGCCGCCACGATCCACACCGGGATGTCGAACTGCGGGAACCAGGCGTTGAGCTTGCGGGAGGTGTCGAGGAGAAGCGGGAGGAGCACGATGCCGGCGGCGGCAGGAGTGGGCATGCCCATGAAGTAGCCCGGCCCCCACGGCACCTGCTTGCCCTTTTTGGCCATGGCGGTGAAGCGTGCCAGGCGCAGCGCGGCGCAGAGCGTGAACAGTCCGACGATGATGAGCCCGCCCGCGTCGAGCACGCCCAGCTTCCAGTGATAGATCATGAAGGCCGGCGCGATGCCGAAACTGACGAAGTCGGCGAGCGAGTCGAGCGTGGCGCCGAAGGGGCTGGAGACGCGGAGAAGTCGGGCGGCCCGCCCGTCGAGTGCGTCGAGGATCGCGGCGGCGCAGACGGCGCCCAGGGCGCGGGACCAATCATCCTTGATGGCGAAGTGGAGCGAGGCCACGCCGCAGCAAAGGGCCGCGGTCGTGATGAGGTTCGGCACAAGGCGCCTCAATGAAACGTGCTTCGGGGCATCGGCGATGTCATCGACCAACGGGCACCCCCTGATCCTTCACCCCCGGGGCTTGGGCCTCTGACCTTGCCGGGATGGTGGCGAGCACGGTTTCGCCGGCCGTCGTCTTCTGGCCGAGCGTGACCTTCACCTCCGCGTCGGGCGGGAGATACACGTCGACACGCGAGCCGAAGCGGATGAGGCCGAATCGCTCGCCCTGCTTCACCTCCTGGTGATCGCGCAGCTTGCACACGATTCGCCGCGCGACCAGGCCCGCGATCTGGACGAAGCCGATCACGTCGCCCGCGTCGCTTCGCATCGCGACGGCCATGCGTTCGTTGTGGATGCTCGCCTTGTCGAGCGAGGCGTTGAAGAACTTGCCCTTGGTGTAGGCGAGCTTGATGATCTTGCCGCTGGCGGGCACGCGGTTGACGTGGACGTTGAAGACGTTCATGAAGACGCAGACGCGTGTGCGGTTTCCTTCGGAGAGGCCGAGTTCCGGCGGGAGCTCCGCCGGGCCGATGGCGCAGACCACGCCGTCCGCCGGGGAGATTACGCCGCCCCGCACGGGAGGCGGTGTGCGCTCGGGATCGCGGAAGAACCAGAGGCACCAGAGCGTGAGCCCCACGCCGAGGCCCAGCACCGCGTAGCCGCCCACGCCGAGGAATCGGAGCGCAAGCCATCCCAGGAGCGCCGTCGCCAGCGCGAAGATCAACACGAACGGCCAGCCCTCTTTGGCGATCTTCATCTGAGGATTTCCCCCTGTCGGAATCTGGATGCAAGCGTAGCACGAAACGCGCGGGGGCAGCGCGGCGCGTGTTGACACCCGCCGGGGCGGGGCCTATCAAACACATGTTTGAATCGCTCGTTTGAGGACGCACCGCGTGAGCCGTACCGCCACAGCACCTTCCAGACCCGCCTCACGCTCCGCGGCTCGCGTCGTCGGGAGCGGTGCGGGGCGGATCGAGCCGGTTGACCACGGCACACGCGAGCGGCTGCTGGACGCGGCGGGCGAGGTCTTCGCCGATCGCGGGTATGAGCAGGCGACGATCCGCGACATTTGCCGCCGCGCGGGCGCAAACATCGCGGGCGTCAGTTATCACTTCGGCGACAAGAAGGCCCTGTACATCGAGGTGATCGCGTACGCGCACCGCTGCGCGGACGAGTACGACCCGGCGCGGGAGGCCGCGGGCACCGCCGACCCCGCCGAGCGATTGCGGGTGTTTGTGCGGACGTTTATGCAGCGGATCGGGCACAAGGGTCGCCCGGCGTGGCACGCGCGGCTGATGGCCCGCGAGATGGCCTCCCCCGGCGCGGCCCTCGATCAGGTCGTGCGTTCGGGCGTGCGCCCCAAGTTCGAGGCGCTCCAGGCGATCCTGCGCACGCTGAATCCGAGCCTGAGCGATCGAGAAGTTGAGTTGTGCGCGTGCAGCATCGTCGGGCAGTGCCTCATCTATCACCACGCGCGACCGGTGCTGACACGGCTGTTCCCAACCCTGAAGCTGGACGCCAGAGAGATTGAGAGGATCGCGGAGCACATCACGCGCTTCTCGCTCGCCGCGGTCGCCGCGGCCCACCGACGCGGAGGCGCTCGCCCATGATGTCGGTCGCGCTCAAGATGCTGTTCGGCGATCGCGCCAAGTACTTCGGCATCGTGATGGGCGTCACGCTGGCCTCCATGGTCATCACCCAACAGGGTGCGATCTTCATCGGCATCATGACCCGGACGTACGGCACCGTCACCGACACGGGGCAGGGCGACATCTGGGTCATGGACCCCAAGGTCCAGCAGATCGAGGACATCAAGCCCATGCAGGATACCGAGCTCTTCCGGGTGCGCGGCATCCAGGGCGTCGGCTGGGCACTCCCGCTCTACAAGGGCCTCATCCGCGCCCGCCTCGACAACGGACAGTTTCAGAACTGCAATATTCTCGGGCTCGACGACGCCACGCTTACCGGAGGTCCGCCGGGCATGGCCCAGGGCGCGCTCGCCGATCTTCGCCGCGCCGACGCGATCATCGTCGACGAGATCAGCGCCAACACGCGCCTGGCCAAGCCATCGCCCGAGCCCGGTGGCAAGCCCATCCCTCTCAAGGTCGGCGATACACTCGAACTAAACGACCACCGAGCGGTCGTCGTCGGGATCGGACGATCGACGCGGACGTTCCAGTCGCTCCCGGTGATCCACACCACGTACGGGCGTGCGACGACGTTTGTGCCCAAGGAGCGGAAGCTGCTCTCGTTCGTGCTGGTGAAGGCCGCGCCGGGTGTAGATGTCGAGAGTCTGCGGCGTCGGATCGAGCTCACGACAGGCCTGGCGGCGCTGACGAACCAGCAGTTCAAGGACAAGACGGTCGACTACTTCATCAAGAACACGGGCATCCCGATCAATTTCGGGATCGCGGTCGGTCTGGGATTCCTGATCGGCACCGTGATCACGGGCTTCATGTTCTACAACTTCACGCTCGACAACCTCCGCTATTTCGGCACGCTCAAGGCGATGGGCGCGTCGGACGCCACGCTGCTGTCCATGGTCATCCTGCAATCGCTCGTTGTAGGCGCCATCGGATGCGGCCTTGGGATCGGCATCGCCTCGTTCTTCGGAGCGCGGATGGCGAATACGCCCCTGGCGTTCACGATGCCCTGGCAGTTGCTCGCGGTCGCCGCCATCGCGGTCGCCATCATCTGCGTCCTGTCCGCAATGCTCAGCATCCGCAAGGTGATCTCGCTGGAGCCCGCGGTCGTGTTCAAGGGATAATTACCTGAATGTCCAGCACCAACGCCAATCACCCTGAGTCCAACGGCGCGATCCACGCGAGCGGGCGCGCCACGCCCAGCGTCACCCCCGGCGCCACCCCCGCCGTGGTCTGCCGCGGGGTGACCAAGACCTACGGCAACGGCACTTCCGCGGTCTTCGCGCTGCGCGGCGTGGACCTCAGCGTCGCGCCGGGTGAGTTGCTGATGCTCGTCGGCCCGTCGGGTTGCGGAAAGACCACGCTCATCTCCATTGTCGCGGGCGTGCTCGACCACGACGAGGGCGACTGCGTCGTCTACGGGCGGAATCTCAAGTCGATGTCCAACGCCGAGCGCACCGAATTCCGCGGCAAGACCGTGGGATTCGTCTTCCAGTCGTTCAACCTGATCCCCACGCTGACGGTCGCGGAGAACATCGCGGTGCCGCTCTTGATCGCGGGATCGTCGCGTGCCGAGGCGATCGAGCGCTCGCGCGACATTCTCGGGCGCGTCGGGCTGGGCGATCGCTGGAACAGCCGGCCCGCGAACCTCTCGGGCGGGCAGCAGCAGCGCGTCGCGATCGCGCGATCGCTCATCCACCACCCGCGCCTGATCGTCTGCGACGAGCCCACCAGCGCGCTCGATCACAAGACGGGGCACGATGTCATGCAGCTCATGCGCGAGGTCGCGCTCTCGTCAGGCCAGTCCCTTATCGTCGTCACGCACGACGCGCGAATCTTTGAGTTCGCTGATCGCATCGCGCGCATGGACGACGGCAAGATCGAGTCCATCGACACGTCCGGCCGCGCCCTGGCGGCCTCGCACGGAGCAGTCCCATGATCCGCACGTACCTCGTTCCGCTGCTGGCGCTGGCCGGTCTGGTCTTCGCCGTCGTCAAGGTGGTTCAGGCCGCCAAGCCACCGATCCCAGCGCCGCCGGTCGTGGAGCCGGCGCGCGCGCCGTACGACGCGTTCGTCGCGGGCTCGGGTCTCATCGAGCCCTCCACCCGCAACATCGCGCTCTCGACGCCGGTCGGCGGCGTGGTGACGTCGGTGCTCGTATTCCCGGGCCAGGACGTGCGCAAGGGCGACGTACTCTTCACCATCGAGACGCGCGAGCTTGAGGCCGAGCTGGCGATCAAGCAAGCGGCGTTGAGCGTCGCGCAGCGTCAGCTCGCCGCGCTCAGGGCCCAGCCGCGCCCCGAGG
>JABWBC010000213.1 GCA_013360695.1 Phycisphaerales bacterium | reverse complement strand
GATGGTCCGCGCCGGGTTGCGCCGCCTGCAGGCCCAGCCGATCGCGCCCGACGCCTGCGCCAGCCCGTCGGTGACGACCTTCGAGCCGCCGGCGGGACTGTCGCCCGAGCGATTCGCGCTCGTCTGCCGGGCGGCGGGCTTTGAAATCAACGTCCACAGCCCGTACCTGCCGCCACGCGGCTGGGCCCAGATCGCGACGATGGGGAACGTGCAGGAACATGACGTGGAGCGATTGTTCATCGCGCTCCATCAATGGCACAACGCGCCATGAGGCGCCAGACCGCTTGATTGGATCGATGCGGGTCGCTCAGGCGACTTCGCGCAGGCGACGGTCGAGGCCAACGCGGTAGCCGTTGCCCATGGGCAGGCAGCGAACCACCATGCCCGACGCGCTGGGGAACCGCGAGCCCTCGGAATACACCGCGACCACCGTGCCGTTCGCCAGCGGCGTGTCGATGCGCAGGCCCACGCCCGTCGTCGAGATGTCCTGCAAGCGCACGCGGGCCAGCGTGGATTCGCCGCCGGGCGTGGTGATGGTGGCCATGACCGTGCCCGCCGCGATCCGGCGACGCGCGCGCCGCCGGTCAAACGGGAGTGTCTCTCGAATCTCGGGCTCGTGAGACATGGTCGGGCCTCGCGTAAACCGGGAAGGCGGTCGGGGCGTCCTTGCCCCACCTGACTTCCCATCGGGTTTGCCCACCGGGCTTCCCCACCGGGCTTCCCCGTGAGGGCTATCGGCGCTCACGCGCCCCGACTTGACCGGGACTTTGACGGTTCATGCCCACGCCCCATCGTTCTGAGCAAGAAATAACAGCGACGGACGTGCGAATCCGACGGCGCATTCGCGCGTGCCACCGATGCCGGCGCGCCTCCGATGCCCGCTCAGCGACATCGGTGCTCTCTTTTCCGCCCTGTTCGGCCAATTGGAATCCTGCTCCGTCGGCACACCGTCACATGGCATGGGCGCCGCAAGACGCCAACGCCGTGCCGCCAACGACGTACCGAAGACGCCGACGATGTTGCATCTGGCGGCGGCGCCCCGCGGCGAGGTCGGCAAGGTACGCGCCGCCGCCGTCTCACACCCTCGCCCCGCCCGCGCGCCCGGCCCGTGACTGCCCGACACCCCAATCCTCCGAGTCCGTGACTTCGTGACTCCGTGACTTCTTCTCTTCCCCCAGTGCCTCGTGCCCTTTTCCTCAGCACCCCGCGTCGAAGGCGCTGGCGAACTCGTCGTAGTCGTCGCCGTTGACGAACCCGTCGCCGTTGAAGTCCGCGCGAACATCCGCGATCTCGAACCAAGCCTCGAACTGATTGAAATCACCGGAGTCGATGAGGCCGTCGCCGTCAAGATCGGAGGGGCACGCGCACGCGACGCGCGCCACATACGCCGCAGGAATCCCGCTCGCATACAGAAAGTTCCCAACGACGACAATCTGCCCGTTCGGCCTAACCGTGATGTCGGCCACCGCACCCTCGTCGAGCTTGCCGGCGACCACCGCCCACTCGTCTCCATCGAACCGAAGCAGAGAATCACCGACACCTGTGACCGATCCACCCATGAGCAGCAAGCCATCGGGCGTGAGTTCGAGCGTGTTGGCGGCATAGACGCTGCGCGATCCGACCGAGAGCCACTGCGTGCCGTCCCAGCGCGCGAGCGATTGGGGATTGGTCGCGGACTGCGCGATCGACCCGCAAGCGATGATGTCGCCGTTGGGGTGCTCAACAATCGAGAACACCCGCGAATCGGCATTGCCCAGCCCTGGGCCAAGGGGCGACCACTGGCCGTCGTGCCAGCGTGCGATGCGCTTCGCGCTGATGCCATTGGCCTTGTCGAAGAGCCCGCCGGCGATCACATCGCCGTTCCGCAGAACCCGTACGGCGTACACCACCGGGTAGAGATCGCCGTTCTGCGTCATGGTGCCCATTGGGTTCCATTGCGATCCGTCCCAGCGCTTGACGAATCCGGCGGCGAAGCCGCCTCCTACAACGACATCTCCGTTCGGCGAGCAATCGATCGCGTACACCGGCGCGCTGACGCCGTCCCCGAGCGCGTGCCAGGCGTTCCCGTCCCAACGCGCGATGTTCGCGGCGCTTTCTCCGCCCGCCTGGGTGAAGTCCCCGCCGACGTAGACGTCACCGTCCGGCGCCACGGTGATGACGCGGACCGTGCCGCCGATTCCGTCGCCGAGCGCGTGCCATGCCCGGCCGTCCCAGCGCGCGATGCGGTTGACCGACACTCCCGCAATCGTCGTCAGATCGCCGCCCACATACACGTCGCCGTTTGGATGTGATGCCACGGCGAGTGATGGCCGGTCAGAGCCCTGCGCCGTCGTCGCGCTCCAGTTGTTTCCATCCCAGATGGCGGCGTTCATGACGGGAGTGTCGCCCGCGCGCTTGAAGGAACCGCCCACCCACAGGCGTCCATCAGGCAGCACGCCCAGCGCGTCCACGCCCGAATCCACGCCGCCCCCGAGCGATCGCCAGGCGGCGCCGTCCCACGCCCCGATCTTGCCGGGCGAGCCGTCGCTGGCGACGATGTCTCCTGAATTGAGTTCAACGATGTTGCGGACCATATATGAGCGGCCCGGGCCGAGCGGCCACCAGTCTGCGCCGTCCCAGCGCGCGATGTAGTTGGCGTCTTTCCCCCCAGCCTTGAAGAACTCTCCCCCAGCGATCAGATCGCCGTTCCGCGTCTCGCAAAGCGCGTGCACGAAGTGGTTTGTTCCAACGCCCAACTTCGACCATGTTTGGCCGTTCCAGCGCGCGATGTACTTCGCGTTGCTCCCTCCGACGTTGGTGAACTGCCCCCCGGCGATCAGATCGCCGTTCGACATTGTCCTGAGGGCCCATACACGTTCGTTCATGTTCCCCGGAATCGCCGACCACTCAACACCATTCCACTCCGCGATGTACTTGATCGGATTGCTGGTGTTCATGCCGAACTCGCCCCCGGCGACGATACGGCCATCGGGAAGCTCGGCCAACGCGTAGGTGGTATCGCCCTTGAGCTCCATTCCCATCGCGTGCCAAGCAACGCCGTCAAACCTCGCGACGTTGTAGACCTTGACATCGCCCGCCGTTCCGATTCGTCCCGCCACAATCAGGTCGCCGCTCGACGCCGGCAGGATTGCCTCGACCACCCCGCTCAGCGGCGGACCAAGCCGGGTCCATTCGCCCGCGCTCGGATCCCACGCGGCCAGGTAGCGCGAGTCCGGCACGTCACCCGCAAGGTCGAACTGCCCGCCGACCACCAAGAGCGGATGGCGCGGACCTGATCCATCCGGGTCCCACATCGCCGCGGCATACGGCACGTCGTTCAGCCCGGCCACGCCCCCGAAGCTGAACCACCGCTCCTCACACTGACGCGCCGCGGCCAGCGACGTCATCATCATCACGCACGCGGCCGCGAGGAATGTTCCGAGCTTGGTGTTGGTCACGGTGTGCTCCTCGGCCTGATCGTCGCCGATTTGTTCGTCGCTCGCCGCACTGCGAGCGGACCCTGTTCTGAGTTCCCTCTCGGGCCTTCACGCGCCCGCTCCTTCAACATCCCTTCGCCGGCGCTGGGGGCTCGCTTCAAACGCACCTCGACACTCTGCCGCCTGATCCTTTACTCCGTCTCTGCGTCTCTGCGTCTCTTCTTCACTTCCCCCGATGCCAGATGCCCGATGCCTGATGCCTGATGCCTTCGCTCAACACCCGATATCAAAGTGATCCGCGAACTCGTCGTAGTCGTTGCCGTTCACGAACCCGTCGTGATTGAAATCCGCGCCGGGGTCGGCGACATCGAAGAGCTCCGCGAAGACGTCGTAATCGTCGCCGTTCACAAAGCCGTCGTGATTCACGTCCGCGCCGCATCCCAGCGTCGCCTCCGCCGCGGCGAGCGCCCGGGCGAGATTCACCCGTCCGTGCCCGAAGATGTCGTCGTCGCCCGGGTCGCCGATGTCGTCGCACGAATTGAAGAGAATGTCGCGCACCTCGTGGTTGGTGAGCGCGGGGTTGACCGACCAGATCATGCCGATCACGCCGTTGACCAGCGGCGTCGCCATGCTCGTGCCGCTCATCAGACCGTACGTGCCGTTCTTGAGCGTGGAATAGATGTCCACGCCCGGCGCGACCACGTCGATCGCCAGCCCGTAGCTGCTGAAGCTTGCCTTGGTGTCGGCCTGCGTCGTCGCGCCCACCACGATCACGTTCGCGTGGTCGAAGTTCCACAGATCGGAGTTGGAGTTTCCCGCGGCATAGAGATAGATCCCGCCGATCGAATCGATGTAATCGCCCGTGGTCCCGACCGACGGCCCGGAGACGCCCGTGTAGCTCGCGCTCACGCTCCGCGCGCCGTTCTCGATCGTCCAGCGCGCCCCCTGCGCCAGGTCGTCGAGGTACGCGCCGCCGCTGGTCTTGTTGCTCACGCGGCACATCATGAACGACAGGTTCCAGCCCAGCCCGACCACGCCCGCGCCGTTGTTCCCCTTGGCGGCGGCGCACCCCGATACGTGCGTGCCGTGCCCGCTGCTCGCCACGTCCCCGATCTGCCCGCCGTCGACCTCCGCAAGATCGTCCACCGCGTTGTAGCCCGGCACACGGTTCTGCAGGTCGGGATGGGTCAGGTCAACGCCGCTGTCGGTGATCGCGACGACGATCGGGGGCGAGCCGGTCGAGATGTCCCATCCCAGCGTCGACTGCATGTTGGTGTGGTGCCACTGGGCCGCAAACCCCGGATCGTTCGGCGTCTGCAGCGGATAGCACACCCAGTTCGGCTGCGCGTACAGGTAATCGCCGGTCGCCATGAGCGCCGCGGCCATGTCGTTCTCGCCCGACCCGCGCACGCCCTCGCGCCCCGCGCCCCGCGGCACGCGGACGATGTACTCGTCCACGCTCGCGTAGTAC
>JABWBC010000050.1 GCA_013360695.1 Phycisphaerales bacterium | reverse complement strand
AGCGGGCGGGATTCGCGCTGGTGGTTGTGAGCAACCAGGGCTCGGTCGCGCGGGGCGGCGCGACCACCGCGCAGGTCGACCGCGTCAACGCCAGGCTCGCGTCGCTCCTGGGCGACTCCGTGATCGACGCGTTCTACTACTGCCCGTTCCATCCGCGAGGAAACGTGCCCGCGTTCACGATGGAGCACCCGTGGCGAAAGCCCTCGCCCGGCATGATCCTCGCCGCCGCAGAAGACCTCTCGCTCGTTCTCGCTCGCTCATGGCTGGTGGGCGACGCGGAGCGGGATATCCAGGCCGGCATCGCGGCCGGGATCGATCCGTCACGCTGCCTGCGCGTCGGCCCGGCGATGTCCATCACGCAAGCGATGGAGACAATCCTCGGCAGCGCGCGACACTGACGCGGCCTGCTTCGTGCATTGTCTCTGATGGCTCTTCACACGACCGAGATCAGTCAGGCTCAACGCGCAAATCACGATCCACGAATCGGAATCCCTCCGTGACTTCGTGACTTCTCCTTACTTCCTCACCCACGCCAGTTCCGCGAGTTGATCGATCAGTCTCGCCGCCGCATCGGACTCCGGGCTTCCCGCCGCCAGCGGCACGACCACGCCGCGACGCATCCCCGCCGCGCTGACCCACACAAGCGCG
The DNA here is from genome assembly GCA_013360695.1 of Phycisphaerales bacterium. Lineage (GTDB taxonomy): Bacteria > Planctomycetota > Phycisphaerae > Phycisphaerales > UBA1924 > JABWBC01. Next base: position 22,630 of record JABWBC010000050.1, on the reverse strand, counting down.
CTGCGTCGCTGAATCTCCGGCGGCATCGTTTCAACCTCGGGCGCCGCGACCGCCTTCGACCCCGCGGGCGGCTCGCTCATCCACGAGTCCGCGCGCACGCTCGCCCACAGCGTCTCGATCTGCGCACGCGAGAGCGTGCGGATCGGCGGCGGATACGCGTCGACTCGCGCCCCGGGCCGGACCGACGCGCGGAACGTGCCGCCCGGCTCCACGATATAACGCGCGGGCCGCTGCCAACGCGCCAGAGTCGAAGGATCGCGCGAGGGGTCCGGGGTTGCAACCGTGATGCTCAGCGCAAAGTCGGTCGGCGCTTGCTCGGGGAGCGAAGCCGAAGTCATGGCGCCCGCGCTGGCCGGATCCTGATCGCCCGCCGGCGAGTTCGGCGCGGTCTCGGTCGCATCGTTCTTGGTCGGCGAAATGGAGTCCGAGGCGCAGCCAGCCAGCGCCGCGATCGCCGTGACGCACGCCAAAGCCAGCGGCGACGGGCGAAGTCCGAGACGATCGCACGAGGTGGAGCGAGGAAGACTGATCGGTCGGTCGAGCATGGGCCCAGTGTATCGCGGGAGGGACCCGGCATGTCGCGGGTTCGGGAGACTCGCCGCTCATTGCGATCGGGATTCTGATGAGAGGCACCAGGCATCGGGAATCAGGCATCGGGCAGGGGAAGCACGAACACAGTCACCTCGCTCGCGCTTCGGACTCATTCGGTCAGCGTGCAGCCACCCTCTCCCGCACGCGGCTTGAGCCCGTCAAGGCAGAGGCAATCGCGACCACTTGACCACCCGACCACTTGACCACTCCGCCACTTCCTCCCGCCCCCTACCCTTCCGCCCTATGAACATCAGCGTCGCCTGGCTCAACCGATATCTGCAGCCCGCCAACGCCTCGCCCGACGAGGTCGAACGCTCACTCATGGACGCGGGTTTCCCCATCGAGTCGCGCGAAACGCTCGAGGGAGGCGATGTCCGACTCGATGTTGAGATCACCAGCAACCGCGGCGATTGCCTCTCGCACGTCGGACTCGCCCGCGAGGTCGCCGCCAAGACCGGGCGGAGCTTTGCCGCGCCCGTCACACAGCTCCCCAACGCGACCGGCGGCCCGATCGCACCGCTCCTCTCCATCGAAAACAACCAGCCGAGCGAGTGCCCTCTCTTCACCGCGCGACTGATCCGCGGCGTGAAGGTCGGCCCGTCGCCCGCGTGGCTCGTCAAGGCGCTCGAATCCGTCGGCCAGCGCTCCATCAACAACGTCGTCGACATCACGAACTTCATCACCTTCGAACTCGGCCACCCCTGCCACGTCTTCGATCTCAAGAAGCTCGCGGGCGGCAAGCTCGTCATCCGTTTCGCCCGGGACAACGAGGCCCTCACGACGCTCGACGCCAAGAAGCGCACGCTCAAGAGCGATGAGCTGGTCGTCGCCGACGCGGAGCGGGCCCAGAGCCTCGCCGGCGTGATCGGCGGCGCGGACTCGGAGATCGACGCGAGTTCGACGGATGTCGTGCTGGAAATGGCGACGTGGGACCCGGTCACGATCCGCCGTGCCGCCCGGCGCCTCGGAATCCGCACCGACGCCAGCTACCGCTTCGAACGCATCGTCGATCCGCGCATGATCGACGACGCGGCCCGTCGCGCCGCGGCCCTCATCATCGAGGTCGCGGGCGGCTCGCTGTGCGAGGGCGTCATCGCCAAGGGCCCCGCCCTCAAGCCGCTCACGCCGATCCGCCTCCGCCCGGAGCGCTGCGATTCGCTGCTGGGCGTCCACACCGAAGTCCCCGAGATCGCACGCGTCCTCACCAGCGTGGGCGTGGTGGTCGAGCCGATCGGGCGGGCCGGCGGCGAGCTGCGCTGCACCGCGCCCGCCTGGCGCCCCGATCTTTCCCGCGAGGTTGATCTGATCGAGGAAGTCGCGCGCCTGCGCGGCCTGTCGGTGATCCCGATCATGGACAAGCTGCCCGTCACCATCCGCGAGCCGCAGAGAAGCGAGCGGGCGCGCCGCGAGCTCTCGCGCGTGCTCACGGGCCTCGGCTTCTATGAGACGATCACCTTCAGCTTCGTGAGTCGTCCCGACGCCAAGAGCTTCGTGCCGCCCGGGCTGTCGAGCATCGAGGTCGACGACGAACGCCGCAAGGCCGAGCCGGTGGTGCGCCCGAGCGTGATCCCGAGCTTGCTCTCGTGCCGCCGCGGGAACCAGGACGCCAAGGCCGTCGCGCCGGGTTCGGCCCGGCTCTTTGAGGTCTCCGCGGTGTTCGCGCAGGAAGGCGATGGCTCGACGCGCCAGACGGTCGAGCACCGCAACGTCGCGCTGCTCCTCGACGTTCCGTCCGGTGGCGGCAAGCCCGGCGTCGCCGAAAAGCAGGAAGGCGTGCGCCTTGTCCGCGGCGCGATCGAGGCAATGGTCCGCGCCATGCGCGGGCACGGGGCCGACCTGACCTTCACGCCCGGCGTTGCACCCTTCGCGTCGATGGACTCCGGCGCGTGCGCGGGTGTTTCGCTCGATGGAAAGCCGCTCGGGTATTTCGGGCTCGTCGCGCCCGCGACACTGGCCCAGTTCGGGCTCGATCATCCGGTGGTGGCGGCCGAGATCGGGCTGGACCCGCTCGTCGCGGCGTTCCCGCCCAAGGCGAGCGTCACCACCCGCCCCGCCTTCCCCGCGATCGATCGCGACCTTTCCGTCATCGTCGATGAGAAGGTGACCTGGGCGTCGCTCCAGTCGATCGTTCAGTCGCAATCGATGAAGTGGCGCGAGCGCCTCGAGTTCGTCGGCGCCTACCGCGGCAAGCAGATCGGCCAGGGCAAGAAGTCCGTGACGTTCCGGCTCTACTTCCGAGACGCCGAGCGCACGCTCCGGCGCGAAGAGGTCGACCCCGAGATCGACGCGCTCGTGACGCGCCTCAAGAAGGACTGCGGCGCGGAAGTCCGCACCGCCTAGCCGCGGCCTATCAGCACTTCACGAGGTGAACACCCTTGAAGCGCGGGCCCCGCTCTCCGTAGCCGAACGCGTCGAAGTACAGATCCAGGTCGCGCTCGTCCAGCCGCCCGTCGTCGTTCAGGTCGTAGCGTGCGCTGAAGCCGCCGTACCCGGTGCGGCGTGCCTGATCGATGGCCGCTTCGATCGCATCGACAAACTCCTCAACGTCCCGGCCGTCGATCGCGCCGTCGAAGTTCGTGTCGGCCATGAGCCCCGCGGGGTTGTTCTCGCCGGGGCTGGCGGCGGCGGCGAAGATCACGGAGAAATCGCTGGGCACGTTGCGCGCCGGGCGTGCGTCGATGTGCGAGCCGGAGGTCGCTTCGGTGCTCACGCCGCGGTCCGCGTCGCTGGTCGGTGCGGCGGCACGGGATTCGGTCGACGGGAGATCGGCGGAGGCGACGAAGTTCACCTCGGTCGGCTCGCCCCGCTGGTTCGATGAGCCCCCCATTCCGGCGAACATCCCCGAGTTCACCAGCCCGACCGCCAGGCACGAGAGGCCAACGCCCAGGCCCGCGATTCTCGCGCGCGACCAGTTCGTCGGCGTGCCGCCATTCTCGGACGATTTCATAGGGATGTTCCCGAACTCCGTGCGTTGGATCACCTACCGCAATCGTCGCCACGCGGTTCATCAATTGAGCAAACTTCGCCAACGAGCCTCCTAGAATCGCCGTCGCTCACGCGATTCCCGCGCGGCGGGGGCGGGGCGGCCTACAAGTTCGGCGGGCGCTCGGTCCGGGCGCCCTCTCGACTCTGGAGGTGCGTGTGAAGACCAAGACGTTGGCGTCCAAGCCCGTTCGCACCAGCAAGCGTCCGTCGGCGGTCCGTGCCGCACGATCGACCAGGCCCCTCTCGAGCAAGCCCTCCTCGACCAAGCCCGCGCCCCGCGCCCAAGCCAACGGCAAAGCCAAGCCCGCGGCCAAAGTCGTGATGAAGGCGACCACCAAGCCCGCGAAGGTCACCGCCAAGTCGGCCGCGCAACCGATCGACGCCGACCTTCCCATCATCCACGTCAACGGCCAGATGCTCCCCAAGAGCAAGGCGATGGTCTCCGTCTATGACCACGGCCTGCTCTACGGCGACGGCATCTTCGAGGGCATCCGCGTTTACCAGGGCAAGATCTTCAAGTGCAAGCAGCACATGGATCGCCTCTACCACTGCGCCGATCAGATCCGCCTGAAGATCCCGGTGTCGCGCGAGCGCATGATCGAAATCCAGCGCGAGTGCATCAAGGCCAACAACGCCACCGATGGCTACATCCGCCTCGTTGTCACCCGCGGCTTCGGCACGCTCGGCCTCGATCCACGCCGCTGCCCGACCGCCGGCGTGATCTGCATCATGGACCAGATCCGACTCTTCCCCAAGGAGGCCTACGAAGCCGGCATGCGCGTCATCGTCGCACGCCGACCCAAGACCCCGATCGCGTGTCTCGACCCGCGCATCAAGAGCTTGAATTACCTCAACAACATCCTCGCCAAGTGCGAAGCCATCGACTTCGGCTGCGACGAGGTCATCATGCTCAACCTGAACGGTGAAGTCACCGAAGGCTCCGGCGACAACATCTTCATCGTCAAGGACGGGCAACTCTTCACCCCGCCCTCCGACGCCGGCATCCTCGAAGGTGTAACCCGCGGCTTCGTGATGCGCGACCTCGCCCCGATGTTCGGCCTGAATTGCACCCAGAAGACGCTCACGCTCGACGACGTGCTCACCGCCGACGAGGTCTTCCTCACCGGCACCGCCGCCGAGATCATCGGCGTCACCCAGATCGACCAGCACGACGGCAAGGGCAACATCACCAAGTCCACCCGCATCTCCTCCAGCGAGGGACCGATCACCAAGACCCTCCGCCTCAAGTTCCGCGAGATCGCCACCGGCAACAACGTCCCCGAGGAGTAGTCACCCACGCGTCCCGCTCGAATCCCACCAAGCCCGGCCATCGCGCCGGGCTTTTTCATTTCCATCCCTCTGAAACCAAGACCCGCACGATTCGCGCCACTCCGCCACTTCACCACTCCGCCACCCGACCACCCCCACCACTTCTTCCGCCACCTCTCCCTACCATCCCCCCGATGCCCTACCGCATCTGCAAATCCTTCACCGTTGAGTCCGGGCACATGCTCTCCAAGCACCCCGGCCGCTGCCGATTCCCCCACGGCCACACCCGCGCCATCGACGTGGTCGTCTCCGCCGCCGAACTCGACGCCAGCGACATGGTGTGCGATTTCGCCGCCCTGAAGCACGCCATCGCGGCCGCCGTCGACCGCTTCGATCACTCCCTGGCCGTCAACAGCAACGACCCGATCCTGCCGAAGTTGGAATCCGTTCAGGAAAGAATCGTAATTTTTCAGGGTAAAGACCCCACGACGGAAGTCTTCGCCAAGTTCATCTTTGATGAACTGGAGTCGGTGATCGCCGCCCGGCGGTCGATCGCGGGCCCCGACGGCAGGAGCTACATGCTCCCGGCGGGACTCCGGGTCGAGCGGGTGCGGGTGGGCGAGACGCCGACGACCTGGGCCGAGTACGCGCGGTGACCCCGCCTCGTGCCCACAGGGAAAGCAGGGATCGCGTCATCGGAGAATGCACGCCATGAGTTTTTCGAAGGTCCAGGCCCGTTCGTTCCGGGGTGGTGTTGGTTCGTTCCTGGTCCGCGCCGCGCTCGCCGCCGTGATGGTGGAGGCGTGGTGTCTGCCGCTCTCCGCAACCGCCCTGGCCCAACCCGCAACCCAACCCGCAAACCAGCCCACGTCGACCTTGCAGGCAACCCCGCAAGCAACCAAGTCCGACATCGACTTTGCCCGCAGCCTGTCGCGGGTCTTCCGGACCGTGGCGACCAAGGCCGAGGGCTCGGTCGTCCACATCACCCAGCTCAACAAGGTCCCCACCTACACCCGCGACGTCTTCGGTTTCCCGACCCGCACGGGTGAATCGCGCCTCACCCAGACCGGCCTTGGCTCCGGCTTCATCGTCACCGACGACGGCTACATCCTCACCAACAACCACGTCGTCGCCGGCGCCGACGCCCTCAAGGTCAGGCTCTTCGACCAGCAAGAGTTCACCGCCCGCGTCGTCGGACGCGATCCCGCCACCGACGTCGCCGTCGTCAAGATCGACGCCAAGGGATTGCGTCCCCTCACGTTCGCCGACTCCGACGCGATCGACGTCGGCGAGTGGGTCGTCGCCATCGGCAGCCCGCGCGGCCTGGAATCCAGCGTCACCGCCGGCATCGTCTCCGCCAAGGGCCGCGCCGGCATCGGTCTCGTCGACTACGAGGACTTCATCCAGACCGACGCCGCCATCAACCCCGGCAACTCCGGCGGCCCGCTCCTCAACCTCGACGCACAGGTCGTCGGTATCAACTCCGCCATCGCCAGCCGCTCCGGCGGCAGCGAGGGCCTCTCCTTCGCCATCCCTTCCAAGGTCGTCCAGTACGTCATGGAGTCCATCATCAAGAACGGTCGCGTCTCGCGCGGTTGGCTCGGCGTCTCCCTCGCCGAACAATCCGCCACCGGCGACCAGGGCGGCGCCAAGCGCGGCGTCAAAATCGCCGAGGTCACCCCCGACAGCCCCGCCGCACAGGCCGGTCTCAAGGAGGGCGACGTCATCCTCGCCTACCGCGGACGCCCCGTCGACGCGCTCGACCGCCTCCGCACCGCCATCGCCCTCACGCCCCCCGGCACCAGCGTCCCCGTCGAGTTCGTCCGCGACGGGAGCAAGCGCAACGCCGAGCTGAAGGTCGCCGACCAGACCACCAACATGGCCAAGGCCCTGGGCGGCATCGCCGTCCCCGAGATCGGCGCGATCGTGAAGTCCGTCGAGCTCGATCGCCGCGTCGCGCGCCGCATCGGCCTCCGCGACACCAAGGCCGTGCAGGTGCTTGACGTCACCAAGGGCGGGCGCGCCGAACGCGCCGGCCTCATCGCGGGCGACTACGTCGTCAACCTCGACGGCGACGCCATGCGCAGCGCCGACGACCTCGCCAAGGCCGCCGCCAAGCTCGACTTCTCGCGCAGCCCCCGCGTCGACGTCCTCCGCGAATCACGCGGCATCTGGAACCAGGGCACCACGTCACTGGACGACTGACGACATCGCGCGCGACGCGAACAGCACGCACACCACCGAGCCCACCACGATCGCCGTGAGGTCGATGAGCAGCCCCGCCCGCGCCATCTGGCGCGTCGAGACCTTCCCCGTCGCGTACGCCAGCGCGTTGGGAGGCGTCGCCACCGGCAGCATGAACCCATTGCTCGCCGCGATTGTCGTCGCCACCAGCAGCACGCCCGGCGGGAGCCCCAGCTCCTTCTCCGCCGCGTACATCACCGGCAACACCGCCGCCACCAGCGCCACGTTGCTCGCAAGCTCCGAAAGGAACGTCACGCTCGCCACAACCAAGGGCAGCAGAACCCACAACGGCACGCCCTTGAGCCCCGACAGCGCACGCCCCAGCAGCAGATCAACTCCGGTGTGCGACATCATCGCGGCCAGCGACAAGCCCCCGCCGAAGAAGAGCAGCACGCCCCACGGGATCTTCACCGCCGTGGGCCAGTCCAGCACGAACGTGCGCTTGCCCTCCCCCGCGGGAACGACAAACAGCGACAGCGCCGCCGCCAGCGCGATCCCCGCGTCGGTCAGCGCAAACGATTTGATGTGGATCAGCTCACGCACGTGCGCCAGCGACTCGCCGTTCAGCCACGAATTGACCCAGGGCCGGGCGATCCACAGCACCGCGGCGCACGAGAACGCGATCAGCGTCGCCCACTCGCCCCGCTTCATGGGCCCCAACGCCGCGAGCCGAGCGCGGATCAGCTCCCGCGCGTCCGCACGCTCCCCCGTGGGCAGGTGAAACAGCACCCGCACCAGCAGGAACCACGCCGCGGGAAGCACGATCACCGCCATCGGCAGCCCGACCCACAGCCACGACACAAACGACGGCGGCCTCCCGAAGTTCTTCTCAACGAACCCCGAGAACACGCCGTTGGGCGGCGTGCCGATCAGCGTCGAAACGCCCGTGATCGACGCCGAATACGCGATCCCCAGCACCACGCACGTCGAGAAGTTCCGCGCCAGCTTCTGCTCGTGCGCCGTCGCCGCGTGCGACGCAACCACGCCCGCCACCGAGAGCCCGATCGGGAGCATGAACATGGTCGTCGCGGTGTTCGACACCCACATGCTCACCACGCCCGTCGCGAGCATCATCCCCGCCACCAGCCGAGTTGGCGACGAGCCCGTGAACGACATCACCGACAGCGCCAGGCGCTCGTGCAGCCCCCAACGCTCCATCGATCGCCCCAGGAAAAAGCCCCCCATGAACAGGAAGACCTGCTCGCTGGCATAGGGCGACGCGACCGTCTCAAACTTCGCCACCCCCAGCACCGGGAAGATCGCCAGGGGCAACAGCGACGTCGCTTCCACCGGCAGCGCCTCGGTCAGCCAGCACACCGCCATCAACACGCCCACCCCGGCCACGATCCGCGCCGACGCCGCGACGTCCGCGGGCAACAGCCAGATCGTCATCGCCGCCAGCAGCGGGCCGGCGACCATCCCCGTCCACGACAGCCACGCCGGAGACCGCTCGAGCGCTCCGCTCGTCAGTTCATCGCTCAAGGCTTCACCCCGCCGCCCCGACCCACCATCGCCACCACCACCCCGGCCAGCACCAGCCCCATCGCGACCAGGTCCGTCGTGCGCGGCTTTTCCTTCGCGACCCACACCGTGAAAACCAGGAACACGATCAGCGTGATCGCTTCCTGGATGATCTTGAGCTGCGGCAGGCTGAGCGGCCCGCCGTGATCAACATGCCCCATGCGATTCGCCGGTACCTGCAGGATGTACTCGGGCAGCGCGATCAGCCACGAGATCCCGATCGCCATCCACAGCGGCCATGACGATTTCTTCACGTGGTAATACCACGCGTACGTCATGAACGTGTTGGAGGCCAGGAGCAGAAAGACCGTGACAAGGACACGCTGCATGGGCGCAGCATAAGCGGGCGGGAGGAGACTCGCTGCTGCGCCGGACGCGCCGGCGAACTCTCCCATCGGACGAGAATGCTCTTGAGCCACGCGCGGCCACCCTGTAGCATGGTATGAGATGAGGGAGGGTGCCATGAAGGACGGGAGAGTGCTGGGAGTTGCGGCATTGCTCGTGGGATCGACCACATACGCGAGCATTGTGCCCTATACGCGGGTCCATATCGCCACGGGAGATGCGGTCTTTGGCCGCCCAACGAGCCCGGTCAGTTATGTAGCGTGGAATTCGATCGGCTCGGACGGGAGCATCGGTGCCAATCTTGACATCTCTTCTCCAGCGCGGGCGGGTATCTTCCTGATCAACCAGCGAGTTGCTGTTCCGCTTGCCGTTACGCAAGAGCAGGCGCCAGGAGCCGATCCGAACCAAGTGTTCAGTTCATTGAACAATGGGCTGGCAATGGTGGTCCATGATTCGGAATGGACGGCGTTTAGGGGTTTGCTCATTGGGCCAGGTACAACCGACGCTAACCGAACCGGCATCTGGGCGACCGGCACAAACGGCCTCGAGCTTCGGATGCGAGGTGCGGCTTCCGTTCCGGAAGCTGGATCGGGCGTCACCTTTGGCGCGATAGGTGCACTCAGTCGCGCCGAACCCGGAGTTGTTGTCAACTCAACCAAGCTTGTGAAGGCGACCGGTGGTAATCCGGAAGACTCGGCCATCTGGAGAATGACCAAGGCCGGGCGGAGCATGCTGGTTCGGACCGGCGATCCGGCCCCCGGCGTGGCAGGTGCCGTGTTTCAGAGTCTGTATGAAGACGGGGACTATGCGATCACCAGGACGGGACTCAGCGCTGGCCTGGATGGGCGGATCGTGCTAACATCCCGCGTCAAAATAAACCAATCAATTGTATCTGGCATCTGGTCTTGGACAGATGCCGATGGATTACAAAACGTTGCAGTGAACGGACAAACTGGATTTCTCGGTTTAGACTCCCGCATTACGCTGGATCAACATTCCGCGGTAAGCGTTGGAAGCGGAAAGTTCGCTGCATTTCGGACGTTTCTACAGGCACACTCGTCGACCGGACTCGTCACGGACGAGGACGACACGGCGATTGTCAGAGTGGATTTCGCGTCGGAGGCTTCGCCAATCCTGCGGATCCTTGCTCGCGAGGGTGATCCCATCCCCGATCGCGATGTTCCTTGGCGTATCGCCGTCTACAGATACAGCGGTATTGATAATAGCCATTTCTACAACCCATCCGTGAATTCACACGGAGAAACTGCGTTCGTAGCACATCTCGATATCCCGGGTTACGTGAGCGGCGGCTCGGCCGTGTTTCTTAGCGACTCGACCGGTCTGCACACGCTCATGATGTCGGGTGACATCATTCCAGATCGTCCGGGTCGGCGCAAATGGAACGGAGCGGGCTCCGATGCCATCATCAATGAGTCGGGAGACGTGGCGTTCTTGGGATCGATCAACAACATGCCCGGGCTCGCAGGCCTCTTTTGCTACCAGAACGACTTCGGCTTTCGAACCATCGCGATTCGTGGGGACACGATCGAGGTGACACCAGGGGTGTTCAAGACGATCAGCGAGTTTCAAGGATCCAATGGTGGCGTCGCCTTTACCCCTCCAACTTGGGGGCCAAACCGTCGCTTGTACTATTGGGTGGCGTTCTCTGATTTCTCGACGGCGCTGGTCTCAACGGCGATTCCGTCACCGTCATCCGTGATGCCAATCGTGGCGATTGCCGCGATCGGCGGATCTCGTCGCCGCTGCACCGCGTGAGCCGGTCGGCGGCGTATCCCACAAGTACTAGTCGATCGGAATCCTCTGCAACGTGTAGTACGCCGTCGGATGCAACAGTGGCTTTTCCGCGTGCTCCGTCCCCGCCGCGCCGCGCACGCCCTCGGCGTGCAGTTCATGCACGAAGCCCATCCCGCCCTCGCGCAGCCCCTTGATCGTGAGGCGCACCGTGCGCGCGTCAATGACCCTGGCCTCGCGGACCGCCAGCGTGCGCGTCTCCATCTCCTCCGAGCCGTAGGGCTCGTGATACTCGTACGTGTAGCTGCTCATCGTGTACGACGCGGCGTTCGCGCCCGAGGCCTGATCGATGTCACCCGTGAACGTCAGCTCAAAGCCGTCGGGCTTCGCCCGCATCTCCTTGATCTCTAGCGGCGTCTTGCCGGTCCAGTCGATGCGCTCCAGGCCAAAGCGGGCCCGCCCGATCGATCCCCAGCCGCGATCGGTCTGGCCCACGAACATCGAGCCGTCCTTGCCCCACAGGAGCCGGTTCACGCCGCACTGCAGCGCGCGCCGGAACGGAATGCACGCTCCCTGATAGAGCTCCGCGCCGTCCTTGCCCCTGACCTTCTCGATGCAGCAGCGGTTGACGAGGCAATCGGTCTGGTCGCCCACGAACACCTGCCCCGCGAACACGCCGAAGGGAGCGCTCGCGGGCGTCTCGGGCGAGAGCAGCAGAAAGTCCGCCGCCGACTGGCCCATCTTCCGGTACGGGAACCAGATCGTCGCGGGCTGCACGGGCGGCCTGGTCTGTCCCTCGCTCCACCCCTCCCGCCAGCGCAGGCCCGCCGGATGCCCCATGAACGCGCCCTGCACGAGCTGCGACATGCGGTTGGTCCCGACGTAGTCCCCCTGGTTGTCGAGATAGAACATCGCGCCGTCGGAGAACTCGCCGATGCCGTTGGGCGAGCGCAGCCCGTCGCACCACGGCGTCGCCCTGCCGTCGGGCGAGACGCGGATCGCCCAGCCGCGATACGGCACGATCGATTTGCCGAGCGCCGCGCAGAAGCCGACATTCAGCGTCACCCACGCGTTGCCGTCGCGATCGAACTTGGGCCCGAACGCGAACTCGTGGTAGTTGCCGCTCACCCCCCACGCGTCGGAGAAGGCCTCGTACGAATCGGCCGCGTCGTCGTGGTTGGCGTCGACCATGCGCGTCAGCTCGCCGCGCTGCACGCAGTACACCGCCGTCACGCCGTTCTCGACCCGCACCGCCAGGCCCAGGGGCTCGTGGAGCCCCGACGCGAAGCGCGTGTACCGGGCCTTGAACGCCGGCGAGTCGTACGCGCCGTCGACGATCCAGATGTCGCCGCGTCGTGTCGAGACCATCGGTCGCCCGTCGGGCAGGAGCGCCAGCCCCCCGACCTCCAGCTCGATGTCGGCGGGAACCGCAACCACCACGCTGCGGTAGTACTCGGCCTCCGGCGTCTGCGGGAAATCCACATCCAGGTGATACCGCAGCTGGGCCGCGGTGAACGTGTCGAGCTCCGGGCGCGCGTTGACCTGCATCTCAAAGCCGCCCCCGCCCTGCGAGACCTTGAAGAGCAGGTGATTGACGCCGGCCCGGAGGTCGAGTCGGACATGGTCCTCGTCGGGGTTGAGGCTGCGCGGAGCGTCGACGTCGAGGATGAGCCGCCCGTTCAGCCACAGGCGCATGCCGTCGTCGGCGCCCATCGTCACGTTGAGCGTCGTGGGCTCCTTCGCCGTGATGGTCGTATACGCATAGCCCGCGGCCCACCCCACTTCGCGTCCCTCCAGCTCGTTGAAGCTGAGCACGCGGTTGCGCATGTCGCCCAGCTCCTTCCAGGCGCGCCGCTTCCCGTCGAGGCCCTTATAAGTCGCGCCGAAGTCGGGCGATGTTCCCGCGTTGATCGCGCCTAGGAGGTCCGCCTCCGGGCCGGCGTCCAGGTGCAGATCGCCGAACTTCTTGAACGGAAACGCCCACAACGCGTGCCAGTTTCCCCACTCGACCTTGGCCGGGAACATCGCGTCGATGATCGCCCGCTCGGTCGCGTCGCGCGTCCCGAGCTTCTTGTATGGAACACGCCCGATCATCGGCGCACCCGACGCTCCCCCCGGCTGGGCCAGCGCCGGCGCCGCGCCGGCCACGCACGTGAAGATCAGGGCAAGGGCGGCAAACTCGCGGCGGATCATTCGGACCTCGTTCGTTTGGAGACTCGAAACCACGGGTGACGCTCGCCTCTATTCGCCCGGCGCAACGTGCAGCGTGTAGTACGCCTTGGTGTGCAGGAGCGGGTGCGACTCTCCCTTCTCGTCGGGCTTGCTCTCAAGGGCCGGAAGCGTGAACTCATGCACATAGCCCATCGCCCCGGTGCGCAGCGCCCCGATCATCACCACGAGCCGGCGCGCGTCCAGACGCTGCACCCCCGCGATCGCGTGCTCCTTCTTGTCGATCTCGGGCGAGCCATACTCGGGGCGATACTCATACGTATAGCTGATCGCCTTGTACTCCTTCAATCTCGCGGCATCGGTGCAATCGTCGGGGAGGTCCCGCGTGAACTCGAACACGAAACCGTCCGCCGTCGGCGTCATGCGCAGCACCCCGAACGGCGCGACCCCCGACCACGAGAGACGCTGCAGGCCGTAGCGCTTCGCCCCCACCGAGCCCCAACCTCGATCGGTCATGCCGACGAACATCGATCCGTCCGCCGCGAACACCATGCGGTGTACGCCGCTCGCCAGACCCTCGCGGAACGGGAAGCACGCGCCCTGATAGATCTCGTCGCCCTTGGCGTTCTTGACCTTCTGCAGGTCGACGCGCATCACGGTCGCGTTGGTCTGGTCGCCCACGAAGAGCTGGCCCGCAAACGGCCCGAACTTTCCCGCCGTCGTGTCGAGCACCACGTCGCTGGCGCTCTGCCCCATCTTGGTGTACGGGAACCACACCGCGGGCATTGTGATTTCGGGAACGGGTTTGCCATCCTTGCGCCAGTTCGGGCCGTATCCCTCGCGGAATTTCAGCATCGACTGGTGCCCGTGGAAGCTGTTCATCTTCAGATGGCTGAGCTTGCAGGTGCCGACGTAGTCGCCCTGGTTGTCGGTGTAGAACATCTCGCCGTCGGAATAAATGCCGATCCCGTCGGGCGAGCGCAGGCCGTCGGCGGCCTTGGTCATCGTGCCGTCGGGCGCGATGCGCACCGCCCAGCCGCGCGTTGGAACCGGCGCGCCCATCACCGTGCCGTCGTCGCCCGTGTGCGCGAGGTTGAGCGTCACCCACGCGTTGCCGGCGTTGTCGAACTTGGGCCCGAAGGCATACTCGTGGTAGTTCCCGCTGATCTGCCACGCCGCGCAGTACGTGTCGAACACGTCCGCCACGCCGTCGCCGTTGGTGTCGGAGAGACGCGTGAGCTCGCCGCGCTGGGCGCAGAAGACGTCGACGCCCTCGCGCCCCTGGGCCGGGCGCACCGCGGCGCCGAGAGGCTCCTGGAGCCCGCCGGCGAACAGCGTCCACTTGGGATCCAGCGGCGGGTTGGCAAAGACGCCGTCAACCAGCCACGCCTCGCCTCGCCGCGTTGTCAGGATCACGCGCTGCTTGCCGCCCTGGCGCGACGGCGGGTACATATCGATCCCGCCGACCTCGGCGACGATCGGCAGGTCGCGCCCGTCCACGCCACGCGTCACCGCGGGCACCGTCGACAGCTTGTAGTAGTTCTGCTCCGCGCTCGGGAAATCGCGGTCGAGCGCAAAGTCCAGGGCCGCCTCGACCTGCGGCCTCATCTCGAACCCCTGCGAGAACGCCAGCGTCCACTCGCCCGCGCCCTGCGAGACCTTGAACAGGAGGTGATTGATCCCCTTGCGCAGCTTGAGCGTCGCGTGCTCGCTGTCGGGCGACATCGGGCGCTCGGCGTTGACGTCCACCACCAGCTCGCCGTTCAGCCACAGGCGCACGCCGTCGTCCGAGCCCATCGCGATCGGCACGTCGATCGCGCGATCGACGACCGCGCGCCGGTACAGGTACGCGACCGCTTTCTCCTTCGGGCCGCCCGCGAACTTCTCCAGATCGATCGCGCTCGGATCGCCCGCCTTCAGGTAGTGGTCGGGCGAGACCTCGGTGAACGCGATCGGCTTGCCGCCCTTGCCCTTGAACTCGCGCTCGAGCGAGACGTCCTTGTCTTCCCTCATCGCCGCTAGCAACTCCTCAGGCTCGTACGCGGTCGCGATGTCCTTGCCGCCCTTGGGATGGTCGAGCGGCCCGACGGCCATCCAGCGTCCCCACTCCACCGCGTTCCCGCCCAGCTTTGCCAGCGCCGCTTCGCGCGTCGCCTGGCGCGTCTCGAGCTTCTTGTACCCGGGGAGCAGCGCCTGCACGACCGGCTGCGCCAGCGCGATCGGCGTGATCGCGTGCAGCGCCGCAGCGACGCAAAGCCCCGCCAGCCGCGCGTTCGACCGCGTCGTGTTGTTCGTGTTGTTCGTGCGGTTCATCATGTTCATGGCTTGATCACCACCGAGAATGAGACGGGCTTGCCCGCGTCGCGTGCCGAGATCGAGATCAGCGAATCCAGGTTGCCCTGTTCGGCGACGTTGTCGATCACGGTGACCGAGTCGGCTCCCTTGCCGGGGTTGAGCCAGACCTTGACGCCGGGCGGCAGGCCGCCGATGGTGAAGGTTCGCTTGATGGCCTTGCCCGCGTCGACGGGCTCGAACTTCTCCGCGATCGTCACGCCGCCCTGAACCGAGTTGAAGGTCGGAACGCCGGCGCTGTCGAGCGTGTAGCCCTTGAACGACACGTCGGCCTTGTCCGGCCAGGCCGCGGGCTTCTCGCCGGCGATCAAGAGCGCCGGTCCTTTGGGCGCGTTCCAGACGATGTCGCCCTTCTCGGGCGTGATGCCGCCGCCGCGGTCCTTCCAGGCGCCGGACGCATCGATGAAGTCGCCGCGCCAGGCCTCGACGAGCCTGGCGTTCGCGGCGTCGAAGGCAAAGTGCAGGCCGGCGGGGAAGCCGACCGCGATGCCGCGCGATCCCGCGTTCTTCAGGAATGAGCGAAACACGACGGGCTTGTCGCCCACGGGGAGCACCAGCCCGCGATTCTCGGAGGGCAGCCCGACCGGCGCGGGCGCGAACCCGCCGAGCGTGAAGTACGACCAGAGCGCTTCGATCTGCTTGGTCGCATCGCCCGCGTAGAGGTCCTTGTAGTTGCTGCTGCCGGTCTGGAAGAACGCGAGCATCTTGGTGCCGGGCTTGAAGCGCCCCGGCATGCGGACGTAACTCCGCCACCACTCGTGGCGGATTCGTCCCGCGAATTCGGTGATGTCGGGCCCGGGGGTGGTCTCGATCGTCGCCTTGCCGTCGAACGTGTGGCACTCGATGCACTTGAGACCGGCCATGCCGACGAGCTGCCTTCCCGCCATCATCTGCTCATCGGTGGGCTTGGGCTCGGTCGTATCGGCGCCCGGGCGAACGCCGACCTGGGCCGCCATCTGCTCGGCCATCTTGCCGACGTTCATCTCGCCGAACTGGGGCATGCGCGTGCCCATGTAGGGCCTGGCCCGCGCGCCCTTGGTGAGGAGGTCGTGCATCCACATCGTGCTCAGCTTCCAACCCACCGCCGTCAGGTTGGGCGGCATGAAGCCCTCGTTGCCGAGGTCGATGCGATCGTCGGCCGTGCGGAAGTAGGGCTTGAGTGCCGGGTCCGGCGCGCCCGTGCCGTCGATCGTGTGGCACGCGCGGCAGCTCAGGGCCTCCATGGTGCGGAGGGCCGTGTCCGTCGGGGCGACATGCACCGACTTGCTTACCAGCGGGATGGCGGCGGTCATCACCTTGCGATCGCGGTCGTTGATCGCGAAGCGCGGCGTGGACTTGTCGCTGGGGTCCAGGCAGCCCTTGCCGAGCGCGAGCTTCGAGAGCGGCTTGGAACGCGTCGCGGGCGGCGTGGGCAGGTTGTCGCCCATGGTGTGGCACGACGCGCACCCGCGGACGCTGAACACCGCCTGGCCGATCTTCACCTTCTCGGGATCGACCGTGAACCCGCCCGCGGGCGCTGGTTCCCAGGTCTTGGTGAGATACGCCGCGATCAGGTCTGCTTCTTCCTTGGTGAGGTTCATCGACGGCATGCGCCCGCCGGGGCGGATGCTCTGCGGGTTCTGCAGGAACTCCGACAGCGCCGACGGACGCCACTTGCCCTTCAGATCGCCGTAGCCGAGCACGGGGTGCTGGGGCGGCGTGTCCTTCGAGAGCCCATCGCTCTTGAACGCCGCGGCGGGCGATTCGATCGGCCCATGGCACGCGACGCAGCCGACGGTATGGAAGAGCGCCCGCCCGCGATCGATGACGGACTCTTCGGTGGCGGGGGTCTCCGCGGCCTTGGGGTCGTAGTGCGGAGCGGCGAGGAAGTGCACGAGTGCCTCGGCGTCGCTGGCGTCCTTCGGCGTGTCGCCGAAGACGTCGGGCATGTGCGTGCCGGGCTTGAGCTGCGTCGGGTTCATGATCCAGCGCTGCAGCCACTGCGGCGAGGCGCGCCGCCCGATCTCGCCGAGCGCCGGGCCCATGCGATGGAAGACGCCCGAGCGATCGAAGGCGCTGGGGTCGCCCGTGTCGACGGCGTGGCAGTGAACGCAGCCGTACTCGCCCAGGAGCACGCGCCCCTTGATCGAGTCTTCCGCCTGCTGTGCCGCGGCGGAGGCGAACTTGGGCACGCGGACCGCGGGGGGCGGGAGCGGCTCGAGCGGGAAGCCGCTGGGCGCGCCGCCCGCGAACTTCATCTCGCACTCCCAGTAGGTCGCGAGGCGCGCCGGCTTGCTGGCGCTGCGGGCGAACTTCACGCTGGCGGTGATCGGACCGGCGGGGAGCTCGACCAACGCGGATTGAGCGCTGGCGCTGCGCGATGTGCCGTCGGACGTGACGTTCACAATCTCCTTGCCGAGCTTGTCGTAGAACTTGAGCGAGGCGCGCCCGCCTTCGGCGTCGAGGCGGAAGCGGTACTTGCCCGATTGCTCGACCTCAACCTCGCCGGCGAAGTCGGCCTGGAAGGCCGCGGGGGCGACGAGCGGGTCGGGGCTCTCGTTCTCGGCGAGGGCGAACGCGGCCCAGTGCGTGTGCGACTTGATGGCGCTTGGTCCGGTGCCGTAGGTCGCGGCCCAGCCGATCTGGCCGAGGGCGGGGTCGACCTTGGCGGCGGGCTGGGTCGCGCTGGACTCGGATGTTCCCGGGACGGCGAAGGCCGCCAGACCCGCGAGGGCGATGGCGGCGGTCCACACGAGGGGGATGGTGGGGAACGAAACGAGCACGCTTCCGCGGCGGGAGGTGCGGGGCGCGCGGGGATGACGGCGATGGTCGGACACGGGGCGCTCCTGTGGTCGGGCCGCGGGCGCGTGGCGCCGGTGGCGGGCGAGTCATGCTAGCGGGAAACGTCTCGAACGTGGTATTGGATGAGTGACTCCACTTGCCGGCGAGCGCGGGGTACACACCCGCTCTCCACCAGTGGGCGGACGGACACTTTGGTGCGCACGAAGGCGGTGGTAAGTGGGCACTAGGCACTTGGCACTGGGCACCAGGAAAGGGCAGAAGACAAGGCCGGAGAATGGGTTGCGCGAGGGGGGAAAGGGCGCGAAGATTTTTTTGAGAAATCCGGGAAGAGCCGAAAAAGACAGACACTTTGGTGCGCACCAAGGCGGTGATAAGCGGGTACTAACCGGGAAGAGCGCGAGTCGGGAGTGGGGAGTGGTGAAGAGGAGAGGGAACTCGAAGGGTGAGGCGCGGCGTTCAGCATTCGGCATTCGGCATTCGGCATTCGGAAGAGAGGGTGAAGCGCGGAGAAGAAGGAATGGGGTGGTCCATGGGTCGGGTCGCGGGGCCATCGAGTGCGAATCGTTGGGCCGTCATGCTCGCGGGAGGGCGGGGGTCTGCGGTATATTGATGACGCGATGGTGCGGAACAGGGTCGAGAATGAGGGCGACGCGCGGGGTACTCGGGGCGCCTTCGCGGGCGATTCGGGCTCGGCACGATCGCGGTCAGGCCGTGCGGAGTCACGGCTTGACCACGCCACCCGGGGAAGAGGAGAGGAAGACGGGGAGTCACGGGCGGGTTCGTGGCACGAAGACAGCACCGATGTCGCCGAGCCGACATCGGTGGCACGGCCAGGGCAAAGCGCGAGGCTCGCGGCGCCTGGCAACGGAAATGAATATCGCGGTTGACTTGTGGCGTTGCGTAGGTTCTGTTAGAGTCGTCGCTCAGTCGAAAGGCTGCGTGCATGATCGTTTCGGGCGGAGGCCCAAGGAGGGAAACATGATATTGAGGCAGTTCGGACGTGTGGCCGCGTTCGCGGTCGTTGTGGCTGGAGGGCGAGGGGCTCTTGCATCTGATGGGCGGATCATTGCAATCGGCGACGAGTGGCTACTGTCGGACCTTGCGTTTGTCCAGCTTGGTACTCAATCCGGTCAACTGGCTACCAACGTTGCCGGGTTTTTCTCTGCGGGGCCCGGCGCTGACTTCGGGGTGTTCACAAACAGCCCGATCGCCTTTGGAACCTCGCTTCAATCGCACATGACCGGTCTTGGGCATACTTGGAACACCAACCCGGGGACGTTTTCGCTGGCGACGTTGATGCAGTACGACGGGGTGTTCCTGGCAGGCGCTCCCGGCTCGGGCGTGGCGAATGCGGGCGTTCTTTCCCAGTACGTTCAATCGGGTGGAAACGTGTTCGTCATGGCGGGCACTGGGGCATTCGGTGACGCGGCGAGTGAGGCCGCCGCGTGGGATCCATTCTTGAACCAGTTCGGTCTCGGCTTTGGCCAGGCCTGGTTTGGGCCGAATGGTACCACGCAAGTTCCTGCGAATCCCAGCTCTCACCCTCTGGGCAGCGCGATCACGACGCTCCTTTGGGGTCTGGGGCAAACCGCAATGGACCTTGATCCGCAGAGTGCGCTGAACGAGGTCGCGCTCTTCGGCGACTTCACGGGCGTAGACAATCCGCCGAGCGGCAATGTTGCCTCTCAGCCCGTTATCGCTACGTACAACGTTCCGACTCCTGGCGCCGCTGCTCTGCTCGGACTGGGCGGAGTGTTTGCAGCGCGCCGTCGGCGATGATCCCCACTCCGAATTTACTGAGCTTCGATTCGAGTTCACTGCTCGCATCGCACTCCCAAGCCACAGCGGCCGCCTCCACGACTGAGGCGGCCGCTTTTTTCTCAACGGAATTCACCCGCCGGTGCGGATCGCGGGCCACCAAAGAAGTGGCCAAGCCGTGCAGAGCCACGGCTTGGCCACGCCACCCGGAGGAAAGAAGAGAAGGGCATGGACCCGAAGACGGGTCCGTGGCACGAAGACAGCGCCGATGTCGTCGAGCCGGCATCGGCGCATTCGGCCGCAATGGCTACGGACTTACTGCGGATTCGCCGGGACCTCGGCCGCGGGTGTGGCCTTGGGCAGGCTGAGGTCGACGCCCTGGAGCACGTCGACGCGGACGGGCGTGATGACGTTGAGCATGAGGTCGCGGTCCATGGCGGCCTCGCCGATGATGCCGACGGCCATGCCGAGCTTGGATTCCAGGAGCATTTCGGTCTTAGGCTTGATGTAGCCGAGGGTTCGGGGCGAGGAGCCGCCGACGGACTGGACGCGGTACATGAGCGGGAGGTTGACGCCGTCGTAGACCGAGCTTGGCGTGAGGAGGCCGATGATGGTGTAGACGCGCTGGGCCTCGAGCTCGGCGATCTTGATGGCGGCCTGCTTGCTGCGTTCGTCGGCCTGACGCTGGGCGTCTTCGACGGCGCGCTTGGACTCGGCGATGCGTTTCTGGAGTTCGACGGCCTTGCGGCGCTGCTCGATCTGGCGCTTGACGCGCGGGTTGTTGGTCTCGGCCGCGGCGCGGTCGAATTCGGCGAGGAGCGGGGCGTACTCCGGCTCGCCCTCGGTCTGGCGAAGCACCTGCTTGAAGGCGGCGTCGAGCTGGGCGTAGGTGCCGACGCGGCGGTTCTGCCCTTCGGGCTGGAGTTCGGGCTTGGGGGTTTCGGTGGGCGTCGCGCCTTGATCGAGCTTGGCGGGCTCGCCAGGTTGCGACTGGGGGGTTGCGCCCGGAACGACCTGCGGCTCGGCGATGGTCACGGTGCCGTCGGCGGGCTTGTTCTCGGTGGGCTTGGTTTCAGGCTTGGTTTCAGTCTTCACTTCAGGTTTGGTTTCCGCGGGCTTGCTTTCCGCGGGTTTGGCCTCGGGCTTCACGCCCGCCTCTTCCGGCGTGGCCTTGCGGATGTCCTTGGTGGCGATGAAGCCGCGGGCGGTGTCGGGCGCGGCGACGAGATAGCCGATCACGGCGTCGCCGTCCTTCACTGTTTCGATCATCTTGAGTTTCGTGCCCGAGGCGAGCGCGTCGGCGAGGAGCGGCTTCCAGCTTGCTTTCAGGCCGGCGGTCGCGTTGGGTGCCCAGAGCTTGCTGGCGTCCTTGAGTTCGACGGAATCGCCGGCGAGGGTGGCTTGTTCTGCCTTGACGAAGGCGTGGATGGTGGCGGGGAGGGTGACGCGGGTCCACGGGCCGTCCTCGCCGTCGGCCTTGAGCATGGTGGCCTTGGCGACGTCGCCGATCTTGTAGTGGAAGTCCGAGGCGCCGCAGCGGAGGGAGACCTTGTCTGCGGTGACGATGACGGCGTGTGAGTCGGCGGCCTTGAAGCCGCTGGTTTGGGCCCAGGCGGTGTTGCCCATGGGGAGCGAGAGACCCGCGAGCCCGGCGATGAGGGCCACGATCGCCGCACTGGTGTGGCGAGCAATGTTCGAGCGATATCCGTTCATGTCGCGCTCCTGAAGGGGCCGTCGTCCGTGGCCGACCCTGTGGGTGCTGGTCAATGTCGCGAATCCTACGCGCTTCCGGGGCGTGGCGTGCCGGGAACAGACGGGAGGGCGAGGGTCGTATACTGTGCGACGGGTGTGGCCTGAACGCCGACCGAATCCCTGGCGGGGATGGTGGGCGACGGGTAAACCTTGCGCCGGGCATGACGCCCCGCCACATCGGAACCAACGCGTGCCGAAATCCAACGCCGTTCGAGCCCTTCCATCTCTTCTGGCCGCCACGTCGCTGCTCGCCGCGTTGTCGGGTTGCGCGACGGATCCGATGGCGGAGGACGAGCTTCGGCGTGCGGTGAGCGACGCGGCGCCGCGTGAGGCGGCGGACGCATCGCGGCTCCCGGGCATGCGCGAGACAACGCGCCGTCCGGGGGTGGAGCGGCTGGGAATCAACCCGTCGTTCATGGGGGAGCTTGAGAAGATGGCCGGCCCGGGCGCGTACAAGGGCCAGGACATCCCGATCGACGAGAACCTGATGGGAGAGAAGACGCGGGTGCTGCGGGTCAGTCTGCAGAGGGCGCTGCGGACGGCGGCGGAGAACAACCTGGCGCTGCAGTTCTCGCGCCTGGCGCCGGCGATCAGCGAGGCGGAGGTGGTGGCGGCGCAGGCGGCGTTTGACTGGACGTACACGTCGAACCTGACGTGGAACGATCAGGACGAGCCGCGGGTTGCGTCCAATCTGAATCGGAGCGCCAACGCGACGCAGGAGCAGACGACGACGTGGAACAACGGGTTGCGGAAGCAGCTGGTGACCGGCGCGCAGCTGCAGGTGCAGCAGGAGCTGATCTATCGCGACGATGATTCGCCGGGTCAGACGGCGGTTCCCGATCGGAGCTATCAGAGCGGCGTGACGCTGCAGCTCGATCAGCCGCTGCTGCGCGGCGCGGGCTCGGAGGTCGCGCTGGCCGAGGTGAGGCTGGCGCAGAACGCGGAGCGCGACAAGGCGGCGTCGCTGAAGCGCGACATGATCCGCACGCTGACGGACACCGAGAAGACGTACTGGGCGCTGGTGCGGGCGGAGCGCGATCTTCGCATCCTCGAGAAGCACATGGAACGGGGCATGGAGGTGCAGCGGCAGGTGCGCGAGCGCGCCCAGCTC
>JABWBC010000212.1 GCA_013360695.1 Phycisphaerales bacterium | reverse complement strand
CGACGAGCAGCGGGCCGCGTTCTCGCGCGATCAGGACGCGCGCACGCGTGAGCTCGATACCCGCGCCCGCGAGTTCGAGCATCGCGCCCGCGACCTGGAGGCCAAGCGTCTCGACCTCGACGTGCGAGCCGCCCAACTCTCGACGCAGGAGGCCGCCCTCGCCTCGCTCCGCACCAACCTCGACGGCGCGACCCGCGAGCGCAATGAGCTGGTCGCCAAGCTGAACCAGGCCCAGCAGGTGGCGGGTCAGCTGCGCCAGGAGCTCGAATCGTCGCGCACCGAGCTCGCCAACCTGAAGGGCGCGCTCGACCGCGCCCTGGCCCAGGCCAGCGACGCCGGCGCGCAGAACACCAGCGCCGCCCAGGAACTGGTCGCCGCCAAGTCCACGCTCGCGGAGTTCCAGGCTCGCATCGCGGAGCTGGAGCAGATCACCGCGCAGGACCGCCAGAAGCTCGAACAGGCCGCGGACGTCATCGAACACCTGCGCTCGGGCGGCGGCGAATCCAGCGCGGAACTCGCCAAGGCCCGCGCCCACATCGAGACCCTGTCGCGCGAGCTGTCGGATTGCCGCACCAAGCTCGAAGAAACGCGGCGTGATCTCTCCGTGCTCGAACAGACCGAGCAGCGCTCGCGCGAGCTGGCCCAGCAGCTTGCCGCCGAGTTGAAGGAAGCCCGCTCGTTCGGCGGCGGGATCACCGAGGTGGCGCGCACGCGAAAGAACCGCCTGCAGCGTGCCAAGCTCATGCTCCGAGAGCAATCGGAGAAGCTCCGCGTCGCGGGAGAGGCGCTGCGCACGCGTTTCGATCAGTGCGAGCAGGTGCTGGCGCAGCGTCAGGACCTCCTGAGCGCCCGCGAAGTGATCAACGCCGCCCAGCGCCGCATCGAAAAGACCAAGGCCCGCGGGCGCGCCGCCGCCACGCTCATGTACGCCTGCATGACGCTCCTCATCCTGGGCGGCATCGCGTGGATCGTGTCGGGCCAGGTGTGGCCAGGCTACTTCTCGGCCCGCTCCGCGATCGGCGCCGACTCGCGCAACCGCACGCTCTCCCAGGCCGAGCTCGCCGAGTGGCAGACCTTCCACCAATCGCTCCTGGATGACCCGCGCTTCCACGAGGCCGCCGCCGATCGGTTCAACAAGCGTGGCCTGACGACGCTTGGAACCGCGCCGCAGGTCGCGAAATTCCTGAAGGAATCCGCGTCGGCTGAGTTCAACGAGCCGGGCGAGATGAAGCTCGAGGTGCGGGCCGAGGGCGCGGACCGGGCCGAACGCCTCGCCGACACGCTCACGGGCGCTCTCATCAGCTTCTCGAACGCCTCGCGTCAGCGCCGCGTCGACGGTGCGGTGACCGTGCTGCGCCAGACTCCCGCCGCGGGCGGGAGCGCCATCGACTCGACACGCCTGCAGATGGCGGGCGTGCTCATGGGCGGGAGCTCGATCCTGGCGGCGTTCGGCGGTGTGCTCGTGTGGCGCAAGCTCGCCACCGCCAAAAGCACCTTCGAACAGACCGCGATGCTCGACGCCATCCTCGACGAGCAGCGCTGGCAGCCGCCGACGAAGTAGCTCAGACGAAGGGCGACAAGCTCGATCGGCCGTGACGCGAGTGCGCGCACGGCGACTCCCCGGTACTTCCTTTCGTCCACCGATGCCCGATGCTGCCTAGTAGGCTTTTCTCAAACGCGCCGGCGGAATCTTCAGCTGGTCGCGATATTTCGCGATTGTCCGCCGCGCGATCTCGATGCCGCGCTTCTTCAGTTCCTCGACCAGTGCCTCATCGCTCAGGGGCTTGGCCTTGTCCTCCGCCGAGATCACGTCCTGCAACGCCGCCTTGATCGCGTCCCACGACATGTCCTCGCCGCTCTCGGTCTGCGTCCCGCCCGTGAAGAACTTCCTGAGCGCCACAATCCCGCGCGGCGTCTGCAGGTACTTCTCCGCCACCGCCCGTGACACCGTCGCCACGTGAATCCCAAGCTGCTCCGCGACCTGCGTCATTGGCAACGGCTTGAGCGCCTGCGGCCCGAAATCAAAGAACTCCCGCTGCGCCTCCACGACCACCGCGATCACCCGCTCCAGCGTCTTCTTCCGCTGCTGCACCGCGTCGATCAGCCACTGCGCGTTCCCCAGATTCGTCCGCAGAAACTCCTTCGATTGCTTGTCCGTCCCGCGGTCCTTGGCCATGAGCGCATACTCGCGGTTGAGCGAGAGCTGCGGCATGCGCATGTCGTTCAGGTACCCGATATACCGATCGTGGTCCGCGTCGTACTCCACAATCGCGTCGGGGATGATCGGCTTCGGATCGTCGTCCACCAATTGCTTCGCGGGCGCCAGGGACAGCCGGCGCATCAGCCCCATCGCGTCCTTGATCTGCCCGAGCGTGAAGCCCGTCTTCTCCGCGATCTTGGGGAGGCGGTTCTGCGTCAGGTCCTCGAGATGATGCTCGATCAGCGTGCGCGTGTGCTCAATCAACTCGATGCTCACCTCGCCCGGCTCGTCCTCCATCGCGTCAAGCTGGAGCAGCAGGCACTCCCGTCGATCGCGGGCCGCCACGCCCGCGGGCTCGAGGAGCAATTGCACCGCGCCGATCGCCTCTTCGATTTCCGCGGCCGTCGGCTTGGCCCGATCACCGGGCGCGCGATCGATGATCGTCTCGATCGGAGTGCGGAGGAACCCGTCGTCGTCGAGGAATGAGATGACCAGCTCGCCCAGCGGCCGCAGGTTTTCCTTCACGTCAACCAGGTGCCACTGGTCGAGCAACTGCTCTTGGAGCGACGCCTTCCGCGCCGGAGCCGACGCCATGGCGTCCATCTTCGGATCACGCTCGCCCGTGGATCGCGGGGCCAGCCCGGTGGCGCGCTCGATGCGTTCGCGGACCGACGAGCGTCCGGGCGTCATAGGCTGCCCGTCCTCGCCCTCGATCACCGGCTCCACGATCTCCAGCGTCGGGTTGTTCTCCAGCTCCTGCTCGATCCGCTCCTGAAGCTCCCCCAATGGCATCTGGAGGATCTCCATGGACTGGATCATCCGGGGCGCCAGCTTCATCTGCTGGCCGAGCTTCATGTGCTGGGACGCTTCGAAACGCATGGCGTGTGTTCAACCTACTCCATCGACTGCCGGCCCTGGATCGCATCGGCCAGGACCGCACGGTTCGCAAACTCCAGCGACGATCCCGTCGGCAACCCCCGCGCCAGCCGACTGACCCGCACGCCTCTCGTCTTCAACTGCTCCGCCAGGTACATCGACGTCCCATCTCCCTCCACCGTCGGGTTGAGTCCGAGAATCACTTCCTCCACCCTTGTTCCGCCCGGGTTGCCCTCCGGTTTCTCGATCCGCCTCAAAAGGTCGTCGACCGTGAGGTCGCCCGCCCCGATCCCGTCCAGCGGCGAGAGCCTCCCCATCAGCACGTGGTACAGCCCGCGATACATCCCGGTCTGCTCCAGCGCGATCAGGTCTTTGGGCTGCTCAACCACCAGCACGCGCGTGCGATCACGCCTTGGGTCGGCGCACACGGCGCACAACTCGTCGTCGCTCAGGTTCGAGCACACGCGGCAGTGCTTCACCAGCTTCTTCACGTCGTGGATCGCCCGCGCCAGCCCCATCGCCGTCGCCTCGTCGGATTTCAGGATGTAGAAAGCCAGTCGCTCCGCCGATCGCCGGCCCACGCCCGGGAGCCGCGCAAACTCCGCGATCAATCGCTCCACCGCCGCCGGGTACGCCGAGCGCGCCGCACCCCCGCCGGGCGATGACGCGTTCGGTTCCGCCGACCTCCTTGTGCGGCTTCGATCCATCCAAACCATCCTACGCCGCGACGATTCCGCCCGCGCGGGAGATCGCTGGCCGGGCGCTACGATCCTGCGATGAGTTTGCACGGCCCGCCCGCAATCCCCGCGACAAACACAGACTCGCCTGCCAATGTGGCGGGTGAAGCCGCGTCGCCATTGCCGCGCCGCGATTCCCGCCCGGCCCGACTCTTCTTCATCACCCTCGCCGCCATCCTGGGCGCGTGGTTCTATGTCGAGGGCGTCCGCCCGAACCTGGTCCCCAAGAACTTCGGCGTGGTTGAAGAGGGCAAGCTCTACCGCGCTGGCGAGCTCTCCATCGCCGCCATGCGCAAGGTGGTTGAGGATCATGGCATCCGCACCATCGTCGACCTCGGCGCGTGCGAGCCCGGCTCGCGCGAGGACCAGCGGGCCGCCGACGTCGCCGACGCGCTCCGTGTCGAGCGCTACCGGTTTCATCTCTACGGTGATTCGACCGGTAACCCCAACAACTACGTTCAGGCCCTCGCGATCATGACCGACCCCGCCAAGCAGCCCGTGCTCGTGCACTGCGGCGCGGGCAGCGAACGTACCGGATGCGCCGTCGTGCTCTATCGCGCGGCCGAGCAGCGCAAGAGCGTCCCTGAGTCCTACCCCGAGACCTTCGAGTTCAAGCATCGCGACGAGCAGAACCCCTGGCTGCGCAAAACGCTCGAGGCCTGGGGGATCAAAATCCTCCGCGCTCACGCCACGGGCGTCCAGATCCCCAGCGCCGAACCGCTCGCAGCGCCCATTCCGACGGGGCGGCGCTCGCCGGAATAAGGCACGCCCGCCGATGTGCCGACGCGCACGCGTGACAGGTCTCCCCCGCGGCATCGTTCCCGAAGTGTTGCTTGTGCGTGGTGCGGCGGACCATTCGGCATGTCGATCCCTGCCATCTCCTTGAATGCCAGGTTGCTGCATTCCGGCGTCGAGCAGCCCACACCGCTGCTAGACTCGCGCCATGATCCATCCACGACTGAGCGCGCCCATATCTGCGTCGCTGCTCGCCGGATGCGCCGTGTTCGGTTCGGCGGACGGGCCGCTCGCCAACCCCAACCATGCCGGCGATCCCGCATTCCGCGCATCCCCACTGGTGCTTCATGTCTCGCCGCGCGGCGCCGACCGCAACGACGGCCGCTCCCTCAC
>JABWBC010000049.1 GCA_013360695.1 Phycisphaerales bacterium | reverse complement strand
CGGCGGGTACGGGAGCTCGAGGAGCCGGCCGGATGGAGTCAGCGTTTCCAGGGCGGCGTGCTCCCCGGGCCCGCGTTCGCGGCGGGACGCGGGGCCGTCGTCGCCCCGCCTCCCCCCACGCTGCCGCCCTTCTTGGCGTACCCCTTGATGACGTTCGTGAACTCGCCGTTGTCGTCGCGCTTCTTCAGCCCGACGTTGATCTCCAGAGGCACGTTGTGCAGCTCGACCGAGTCGCGCGGCTGCATGACCCCGACGGCGCGGCAGATCGCGGAGAGTTCGCCGCGGGCGATCTTGACCGTCATCTCGCTCTTGTTCTCGAGGTTGAGGCGGGCCCACACCAAGCGGCCCTTGTGCTCGCCCTCGATGATCTGGAACGTGAGCTGCAGGTACTTGCCCCCGCCGGCCTTCGTCGGCTTGAGTTCGGACTCCGAGATGACCGCGATGTACTTGCCCGCTGGGAGCGGATCGAGCGCGACGGAGGGATCGACCTGGTTGGCGTCGAAGTTGTTCAGGCTGGCCATTGAGCGGACTCCTTCGTGATCAGGTGGGTGGTGCGGTGATGGGAATGGGGATCAGGTACCGGTCGACTGGCGCTCCAGCCCTTGCTGGACCGCGTCCGACAGGTCCTTCCAGGACAGGCCCACCTTGGACGGCAGGCCGTAGCGGTTCTTGGCGGTGACGTTGCTGGTGCCCTCGGTCGTGAGCACGCGCTCGCCCGTCGTCTCGCGCGAGGCGAAGAGCACGGCGTCGGCCCACTCGATGAAGGTCGGCGCGACCCACTGGGGGATGTCGGGCGCGGCGAGCCGCACGTCGTACCCCTCGG
Organism: Phycisphaerales bacterium; assembly: GCA_013360695.1. GTDB lineage: Bacteria > Planctomycetota > Phycisphaerae > Phycisphaerales > UBA1924 > JABWBC01. The sequence goes on along the minus strand of JABWBC010000049.1, from coordinate 22,520 downwards.
GCGTGGTGATCTTGGTGTTGGCCGCGTGCGCCAGCAGGATCACGGCGATGCCCCGGTCGGTGATCGCGTTGAGCAGCGGCAGCAGGTCGCGGCTGACGATGTTGTTGACGATTTCGCGGGCCTTGAAGTACCCGCCGTGAGCCGAGGAGAGCGTGTTGGTCACCTCGCCCTTGCTCTTCTTGTCGAGGTCCATCACGACGTACTCGACGATGCGCTGCACGAGCCAGTCGAGCGTGTCGATCGCCACGGCCCCGAGCCCCTCGGGTGGCTGAGCCTCGATCTCCGCGAGCCAGGCCTGCACCTCGGGCCAGCTCTTGAGGAACGGCGTGCGCGTCAGCCCGGGCACCGCGCCAGCACCGTTCTCGCAGTCCAGGAGCAGCGCGCCGGCGCTGGCGGCGAACGTGGTCTTCCCAACGCCCGGGGTGCCGTAGACGAGAATCTTGGGCGGCGCGGGCGTTGTGGTGGTGATCACCGAATCGAGCAGGGACATGGTGGCTCCGTTCTTGGGGTGGTGGGGCTCGAGGTCCTCGGCCCGTAGGTCGCGGGTGAAATCGCCCTGCCCCAACCGGACGAGCGGCAGGCTCTCGTCGGCGGGGCCGGGCGGTTCCTTGCGCGGGCTGCGGGCAGGGGGCACGCCAATACCCCTCTGCCCGCGCCTGCTACTTGTCGCGCGCTAGTTGGCGGCCGGGTCGAGGTCGGCCAGGTGGACGCGCAGTTGCAGGACCAAGCGGTTCACCGTCCCCCGGTGGACGCCGCGCTCGGCGGCGATCTCCGGGACCGACTTGCCCGCGAGCAGATCGCGGGCGAGCGCGAACAGGTCCTCCGGCAGGTCCGCGATCCGGTCGGCCAGGTCGAGACGCGCATCAACCTCGCTAATGCCCCGTTCCCCAGGATCGGCGTAGTCGAACCCCTCGGTGCCCAAGGGCGGCAGCGGCACCACGCGAGAGAGCGTCTCCGCCTCGCGGCGGAGTTGCTTGCACTTCTGCCGGTACCAGAGGTGCATGACGCCCTTCATGAACGTCGTCCGCGAGGCGATGTTCGGATCGAACCGCCGAAGCGCGCGCACGATCTCGGCCGCCAAGTCCTGCCACAGATCCGCGACCTCATCAGTGGTGAGCGTGTAAAGACGCCCGAGCCGCTCGGTGCGGAACTTCATCTGCCGGAGCGTGAGGGGAGGGAAAGCGGCGGAGCCGCTACGATCGGCGCACGTCAGCGCCCGGTCTGCTGCAATCGAAGGCATGACGCCTCCTCGTGCCAGACATCGCCCGCAGGGCCCGGCAGCAGCTCGGTGCGAGATGTGGATCAGGGAACGTGGAGGACGTCCTGCCGGGCAGCCGCTCCGGCACGTCCGGGGCTACACGCGGCGTAGCGGGCCGCTACATTCGGCGTAGCGGGCTCAGAACTCCCACGGCGGTACGTCTACCGGCGCGTAAACCATGACGGAGCCGCGAGATACGGCGCCGTCGATGTGGGCGCCCGCGAGGGCGTGGTACTTCTTGATGATCTCGATGGCGTCGTTCACTCTGTTGCGGACGCGGTCCCTCAGCCGCTTGTGGTCGGCGCTCTCCACCTTCATTCGGCCTGCGAAGTTGTGCTCGCGGAGGTACGCCAGAAGGTGCTCCTTCTCGTTCTCGGCGACCTTCTGGGCGGTGGTATCGCCGGTCTTCATTGCGGCGGCGATCTCGCCGTTGAGCTCGGTGATCCTCACCCAGATCGCACGTGCTTCCTTGGGGCCCATCTTGGCCTCCGACCGCGCGCTCGGGATGTCCTTCATGTGCGGACGAGCGATGGCGTAGAGCTCCGCCACGCTGAAACGCTTGTTGGGTCGAGAGAGCATCGCCTGAAGGTAGATCATGCCGACGCTGAGCTCGAAGCGCTTGTCGATGCTGTCAAAGCGAAGCAGCCAGCCTTGCCCCTCCTGCACGAGTTGATGCGACGGCGGCGGCTCGGCTGCGCCCGCCGCTGGCGGCGCGCTCGCGACCATTGTGTTGGGGTTCGGATCGTGGACCAGACGCAGCGTGCAGGTCTCGGGAAGGGCTCGCCTGCGGATCTCGGACATGTGCGCTCTGCCGGCCGCCTCGATCGCCGACATGACCTGCTTCCCGTGGCGCTGGTAGAGCTCGAAGATTCTCTTCGCCGCCTCATCGACGGGTAGATCGATGTGGGGGAACGCACGGGCAGCCTCGCCATACCGGTTGTAGAACGCGGTGATGTCCATCTCCGCCACCTGCTGGGCCGTCTCCAGGTACGACGCCAGCATGATGCGCGACTCGCCTTCGCCGCGGGCTTCGGTCAGCAGTTGGTGGCGGTACCGGTCCCCGGGCTCGAACTGCTCCGCGCCGCTGGACAGGAACGCGAACCGGCGGTCGATGCACTGAGAGCACTCGCCACAGTGGGGCTTGTCCGTGCGGTACTTCCGGGTGTGCGTGCAGCTGGTGGAGGAATCAAGCATGGCCCCGTGGCCGAGCTTGACGATGTCACCGACCACATCGCCCTTGGTTTTCCAGAGGAACCCGTTGTCGACCCTGAAGGACGTGCCCGTGATGAGCGAGAAGAACCGTCGCATGCACGCGAGCACTCTCGGGTGCGTTGTGCGAGTCGCGCGCGAGCCAACGACCTGGGGCGACAGCGGCAGGTTCAAGCTCACCACGCCATTCTCGTAGAAGCGGACCGCGTCGAGACCGGCCATGCGGGCCACCGTCACGGCGAACGAGGCGTACAGGAACGACCTCGCACGCTGCGTGTACTCCCGCTCCGAGCGGTGCTTCTTGTCGGCGCGAACGGTGACGAACCGGGGCTTGGGGCCCGCCGTGGCGTTGGCGATCATGCTCCGGAGCGTGTAGTGACGCTCGCGCTTGGTGCTGGCCGACGCATGGGTGACCAACAGAGCCGACCGCTTGTCCCGCACCACCTCCTCGAGCGCTCCGCCCAGGGAGTCCAGCCCTCCCGAGAACAGCAGGACCGATTCAGGGGGAGTCGCCGTGATGAGCGACCCGAAGTTGAGGTAGGCGTCCAGCGTGGGCGGGTGCTTGTACTGCGAGAACGTGAACTCGTACTCGTCCTCAGACAAGAAGCTCAGCAACTCCTGCAGAGCATCGCCAACTTCCGCGGATCTCCAGAGCGCCGGCACGCGGACGGGAATCTCGAACCGCATGCGTCGCCGCCACGACGCGCCCATCGTCTCGACCTCGTCCTTGCCGCGGCGCTGCATCTGGTCGGCGACGTACACGAGGGCGGCGACTTCGACCAGGTCGATGAGCGCGGGCGCGATGTTCTGGTTAAGCTGCCTGCCGATGTCGTTGAGTTCCACGCGAACGTTTTTGCCAGGCCCCGTTGTACGGAGCTTGGCCACACCCGCCGCCGTCCCGGGGTGAGCGGAGGCAGCCTCGTTGCACAGGAACAGCATCTCGGGAGGGTTCACTTGTTCCCCTCCTTGAGCTCGGCCACCATCTTCTTCATGGCCTGGTGGGCGAACCCCTCGGCGTGTTTTTTGGTGATGCCGCCCGTGTCCCTGTTCTGCCAGTTTTGCTTCGACTGCCAGTCCCCTGCAAACTTCTGGACGATCACGGAGGCCTGCCGGCAGTGGAGGCCCATCGCGTCGTCGAACGCCGCCTTCGCCGCGAGGTTGGCGAAGCGCTGCCCCTGGCCCACATGGTTGGCGCACTCCCGGCTCGCGTAGAACTGGAGCACCTTGTTGGTCAGCTGCCCGAAGAACTGTTTTCCGAGCTCGCCAAAGTTCTTCTCAGTGCCCAGCTCTCGGAATGCGCGCTGCACGTCCTGGGCGGTCGCTCCAAAGAGAGAAGATGCCTTTCCCGTCACGAGCTGATTGGTCACCTCGATCGCGGCGCTCTGCGCCATCTCGCCGAGGTCTGTCCGACCCTTGTTGTTGGGCATCGCCTTGTCGACATTCTGCGAGACCGCGCTGAGGATCGCGGGCAGACTGGGGTTGTCGGGGACGTTGAACCCCCGCGTACGCAGCCCGGCAGCGAAGTCCTGCTCACGGGCCGCCTGGGTGAGCTGCGTCAGCGACCAGAACGCCTCAACAAGCCCGGTGTGGTGGGCCGCGGCCATGAGGCCGCTCTCGGCCGCGCGAATAATCGCGTTGGCGATCTGGTCAGCGCCGGCACCGGCGGCGATGAGGCCAATCACCTCTTTCCACTTGCGCGATCTGGGCAGGTAGCCAAGTCGTGTGTGTCCCATGCGGTCGGCCTCGACGACCGACACATTCGGGTAACACGCCCGCGCAGGCCTCCGGTCGCTGTTATGGGATCGGCATCCGAACAGTACATCTTCACGCGCTTCGAGCCGTGGGAGCAGAAGTTGGCGGGGTCATCGTCTGATAAGCACGTCGCCACAGTTGCCGCTGTACCGCCCACTCGACCCGCGCGGCGATCGGTCGGAGGTCGTGCTCCGTGATCGGGTCGCGTCCAACCCGGACCGGAGGCAAATGAAGGACTGCTTCCTGGAGGTCAGGAGCCAGGTGAAGAAGGTTCATGATCTGGGTCACGCGCGCCCGCGTGACGTGACCGACCGCAGCCAGCTCTGCCTGCGTGCTCACCGCCCCCTCCCGCACCAGAGCATCGAATCGAATCGCCAGCGCCATCAACCGCGCGACCCTGGGCACCCGACCGGGTGATACGGGTTGCTGCCCATCCCCGGCAGGCGCCGCTGGTTCCCGTCCCGGCACGACGAATCTCGCCGTCGTCGTGATCGGGACGGAAGCGCGACCTGCGTGTGTGGAAGGTGAGGTCATGCGTCGGGGCTCTCCGCTGGATTGAGTTCGGGGTTGAAGGTGATCGAGACATCCTGCGTCTGGCCGTCGTACTCAACGGACGCGATCACGACGTGCAGGAACTCGGCGCGTTCCGCCTGCGTCATCGCGTTCCAGACCCCGTCGAAGGCTTCCACCGCCCCGGTCACCTCGTCCTCGTCGATGAGGCGGTTGGCGTCCGCCGCCACCTGCGCGGCAACCGCCGCGAGCGTTCGCCGCACCCGCTCGATCTCGCGGCGCGTGGCGGCCGTGGGTTCCTCGCCGGAGAGCCGTTCGAGCACGGCGCGGAGCCGCGTCTGTTCCGCGGTCCGACCACTGGCGGCCTCGCGGAGGAGGTCGATCGCACGCGCCACGACGGAACCCATCGACGGGGAGTCCCCCAGAATGGCCTTCACCTGGTCAAGAACAAACGCTTCGAGCGCCGGCCCGGGCAAGGACGGGGCCGCGCAGTGCTTCCGCCCGCGCTTCACCGCGTTGGAGCAGACGTAGTAGCGGTATCGGGTGCGCGTCCCATCGGGCTTCTTCTTCGAGGCGCTGCTCGGGGACATCGCGCACCCGCACCCCTTGCACCGGACCAAGCCGCCGAGCAGCGATCCCGTCGAGTTCCTCACATTCGCCCCGCCCCGCTCGGCGGCGAGCTTGAGTTGGGCTTGGACACGGCGGAAGAGATCTTCATCGATGATCGCTTCGTGCTCGCCGTCGTAGACCGCACCGTTGTGTGGAACCTTTCCCAGGTACAGGGGGTTCCGGAGCATCCGCGAGATGATCGTCTTGTCGAACTCCCGGTTGCCGACCGTGCGACCGGCGGTGGTTGGCCATGACTTCGTGGTCCACCCGCGGCTGTTGCACTCGTTCGCGACGCGGAGGATGCTCCGCGCCTCCAGGTACAACTCGAAGATGCGCCGGACCCGCGCCGCCTCCCCTTTGTTGACGACAAGCCGTCGCCCCGTGAAGGGGGCGGGCGCTGGCACGAAGTCATACCCCAGGATGGGCTTGCCGTGCTGGTACTTCCCCTTGCGGCGAGCGGACGCGATCTTGTCGCGCGTGCGCTCGGAGATGATCTCCCGCTCGAACTGCGCGAACGACAGCAGGATGTTGAGTGTCAGCCTTCCCATCGAGTGGGTCGTGTTGAACTGCTGGGTGACCGAGACGAACGACACGCCCTTGCGGTCGAAGAGCTCCATCAGCCGCGCGAAGTCCATCAGCGACCGGCTCAGGCGGTCCACCTTGTAGACGACCACGCAGTTGACCTTCCCCGCCTCGATGTCGTCCATCAGCCGCTTGAGCGCGGGCCGGTCCATGTTGCCGCCGGTGAAACCGCCGTCGTCGTAGCGGTCAGGCACGGCTGACCACCCCTCGTTCTTCTGGCTGGCGATGTACGCGACGGCGCTCTCGCGCTGGGCGTCAAGGCTGTTGAACTCCTGGTCGAGCCCCTCCTCCGTGCTCTTCCGCGTGTAGATCGCGCACCTGATGCACCGGGTGCCCGGTTGGGTGACCGGGGGACGGCTCAACGCGGCGTTCGCGGTGGCCCGGCGCGAGACCGGAGAACGCTTGGTGGCGGTGGCGCTCATGCGGTCCCCTTCTTGGTCAGCCCGAAGAACAGGAAGCCGTTCCAGTGCGACCCGGTGATCGCCGTCGCCACCGCCGACAGGGAGCGGTAGGTCTTCCCTTCGTATTCGAAGCCGTGGGGGAGCACCGTCACCTCGTGCTCAGCGCCCTTGAACGTGCGCCGCAGGACGGTGCCCGGCGCGGGCAGGCGGTCGGTTCCCGCCGACGCGAGCCGCCCGGTGATCGTCACGAGCCGCGGGCCGGTGCGGACGTTTTCGGCTTCCCGTTCCCCCGGCGGCCGAACCCGGACGTCGACGTCCCGGGCCAACTCCGCGGCCCGACGCCGCGCCCGTTCGGAGAGGTCCCCTTCGGCCAAGGACTGGATTCGCCACGCCACCCGGCGGAAAAGCCACTGGCGGTTCCCGGAGGTCGTCGGCTCGCCGAATACCTCGGCGTAGCGCTCGCGGAGCCGCGACACGGGCATGTCGCAGAGCTCGTCGATCTGTTCCTGGATGGTTCTGGTCGCGGTGGTTTTCATCGTCCTTCAGGCTCCTTCGGGCAGCATCGTCCCGGGTTCTCCGGTTCGGGACGGTGGCGTTCACCCGTAGGCACACTGAGGGCGGCATGATCCGCGAGTTCAAGTCCAGTCCCAGAGGAACCGGCATGTTCGATGCTGACGCTCGAATCGTGGGCGCTCGCGTCGATCAGCCGGGCCGTGGCGGTGGCCAGGAGTTCGATAGCGCGGGTAGGCAGGCATAGCGAGCCCGCGTTCGTCGGGATGTTCTTCGCTTTGTGTCGTGGCATGCGGCGAGGCATGTCGCCCTCGCCCATACCCCTCTGCTAACCACCCGGGTTTGTCGCGCGCTCTGTTATGAAGCGGCGGCCTTGGAACGGCCAGCACTGAGAGGGCGGTGTTCCCCGTGCGCCGCTTGCGCAGCGCGCCACTCCGTGTCATGGGGGCGCAGAATGCCGAAGCAGCCGCAGGCCATTCCCAACGACTAGGAGACTCGCACCCATATCCGCGACCACCGCCATCCACAGGGTCGCGACCCCCACCACGGCCAGAATGAAGAACACCGCCTTGATCCCCAGGGCGACCGCGATGTTCTGCCGAAGCACTCGTGCCGCCCGTCGGCTGAGCGCGAAGAAGGCCGGCACGCCACGTAGGTCGTCCCGCATCAGGGCGACATCAGCGACCTCCAGGGCCGTGTCCGTTCCCGCCGCTCCCATCGCAAACCCGATCGATGCCTCCGCCAGGGCCGGGGCGTCGTTCACGCCGTCGCCCACCATGCCGACGTACCCCCACTGTTCGTTCAGTTGCTTCACTGCCGCGACTTTGTCTTCGGGGAGCAGTTCGCCCCGGGCGTCATCTATGCCCACTGCCTTGGCGATCGCTTCCGCCGTACGTTGATTGTCCCCGCTCAGCATCACCGTGCGCAGGCCCATGGCGTGCAACTGGCGCACCGCCTCAATGCTGGATTCTCGCGGCGCGTCGGCCACGGCGATCACCCCGAGGGCGGCACGGTCATTGGTGAGGACGACCGCCGTCTGCCCCTTGGCCTCCAGTTCTCCGAGGACTGACTCAACTGCGGGCGTACAGACGCCGCGCTCGTGCGCATACCGATGGTTCCCGAGGAAGTATGGGGTGCCATCGATTCTCCCCATCACACCCTTGCCCGTAACCGACGTGAACTGCTGCACGGGGAACAGCGGTCCAACAGTCTCGACCTTCTCCCTTGTCCAGGCGGCAGTAACAGCACGCGCGACAGGATGGTCGGAACCCGCATCGATGCTGGCCGCAACGCGCAGGATCGCGTCCGGGTCCAGCGAGTCCAGCGCTCTCACACCCTGGACGCGCGGCTTGCCCTCGGTGATGGTCCCGGTCTTGTCCACCGCGATCACGCGCAGGCGGCGGCCCTCTTCCAGGTAGACCCCGCCCTTGACCAGGATGCCCCTGCGCGCCGCGGATGCGAGCCCGCTCACAACCGTCACGGGTGTCGAGATGACAAGTGCGCACGGGCACGCGATGACCAGGAGGACGAGCGCCTCATAGACCCACCGCATCCACGGCTGCTGGAACAACAGCGGCGGGAGGAGCGCGACGAGGATCGCGAGGACCACCACCGTGGGGGTATAGACGCGGGCGAAGCGATCGACGAAGCGCTGCGTCGGCGCTCGGACCGCCTGGGCTTCCTGGACCGTGCGGATGATTCTGGCGAGTGTCGTCTGGTCCTTGCCGCCCGTGACCTTGAACTCGAGCACCCCGCTCTCGTTGATCGTTCCAGCGAACACTTGGCTTCCCTCGGCCTTGTCCACCGGGACGCTCTCGCCGGTGATGGGAGCCTGATTCACCGCTGATTCGCCCGCGACCACGACGCCATCGAGGGGCAGCCGCTCCCCGGGGCGCACGCGCACGACAGCGCCAACGGGCACCTCGCCCGCGGGCGTTTCCCTCCACGAGCCGTCCGGCTGCTTGACGAATGCCGTCTCGGGCGCCATCTCCATCAGGGCTCGCACGGCGTTCCTGGCACGCTCCAGGGAGTACTTCTCGATTAGTTCCGCCACCGCGAAGAGGAACACGACCATCGCGGCCTCGGGGTACTCGCCCACGGCGAACGCACCCACGACAGCGACGGTCATCAGGAAGTTGATGTTGAGCGTGAACGTCCTCAACGCGATGAGGCCCTTGCGGAGCGTGGGCAATCCGCCCAGCAGCACCGCCGCCGCGCTCAAGAGCAGGATCGGCCAAGTATGTTCGGAGGCGGACGACCATGCGAACACTTCCGCGGCAAAGGCGAGCACGCCGGACGTTCCCAACAGCACCATTTCGCGCTTGGACGCGATCGGAACGGCGGGCAGCTGGTCCCGACGCTCCACCTCCGGCCAGACCGGCCCGTTGGATTCCGTCGGCGCCCTGGTACCGGTCGGCCCTTCTTTCGGCAGCACCGGCGTCATCCCGACCGACCGCACGCGGGCAGCGATTGCTTCCGGCGTGGCCCTGTCCGGATCGTGCTCGACGATCATCCGCCGATTCATCACGTCGAAGGCGAGATCGCTGACGCCGGACATGGTGCCGATGGCCTTCCGTAGCACCTGCTCCTCGGCCGCGCAGTCGAGTTCACGGACTTCGAAGGATGTGCGCGCTGGGTTGGGCATGAACTCTCAGGGCTTCGGCTCGCTTGCTGGATGAGCATCCGGGTCATGCCTGACCCTGACAACCGAGCCATCGGGCGGCAGCCCGGGGAAACGGACGGAGTAGACCCCGTAGCTTCCATAGCGTGTGTGGGCCCGGCGGAAGGAACCATGCCGCGGGCCGGGCGTTCCTGCGGTGGCGACGGTGTCGGCACGGTAGTTCACCTGCGCGCCATAGACCGTGGCCCCATCCGGCGCGATCACTGTGACATCGATGTGCCCACCCAAATCCCGCGGCAGGCCGCGTTCGAGCCGACCGGCGACAACGAGGTCGCCCTCTTCCTCGTAGACGTCGGGTGGACGACGCAGAACGCGGTCAATCTTGGGCTCAAGCGAGACGCGTCCGGCGGCAAGCATGTCCCGGTGACTCGCGCAGCCACCGAGAAGGCAGATCCCGATGAGCGAAGTCAGCCCAATGCACCTCGGTGTTCGAAGCGGCGTGAAATTCACGGTGACTCCTTCGGTGGTTGGTCGCGGCCGACGTGCGTGTCGTGCTTCTCAGCATGCCTTGAACCTCGGCGCTTGCGGAGTTCTTTGGTAACGGAAATGGCGGCGTAGACCGCGAGGACCGTGAATCCGAGCGCCATCCCGGCCAGATCAAGCGGCACACCGATGTGCCCGTGGCGCTGGTAGTGGTCAGCCACCGACGTGTAAAGCGCAAGGTCAACGCCAGCGGCGAGGAGAGCGAGCAGGGCCAGCAGCAACAGCGCGGACCGCACCGAGAGCGGCCGGTTGCGACGAAGCCGGCCCCACTCGCTCTCTTCATTCGCCTTCCCTCGGTGGCCCCCCGCGGGCGTCGAGGGTTGCCTCTTTGATGAAGGCCTACTTCTTGGGTGTTTCCTTCTCATGATCGTGCCCGTCGCCTTCCTTGTGGCCGCCCGCGCCGTGCTCGCCCTCATCCCACGGGCACTTGGTGCATGCGCCGTGCCCGACGACCCGCAGGTTGGTCCCCTCGCGCACCCACAAGTGCGCGTGGTCCCCCTCGCCGGTGACGAAGTACTGCGTCTCGCTCTTGACGGGCTGGCTGGCCCCCTGGCCCATCAGGATGCCGGCGATGGCGGTGAGACCGACGCCGGCGACGATCCCGAGCATCACGTTCTTGCGGTTGGTCTGCATGTTCGATTCCTTGGAAAGACGGGCTCAGGCCGAGCCCTTGGGTGATTCGCCGGGCTTGTCTCCGGGCGACGCGCCAGAAGAGGAGACCGGCGATGATGGATCAGAGGTTGGGGGAAGCGGTGCGGGGGAAAGGGGGGGCCGCGGGCCCGCGACAGTCTCAGAAGGCCCGGATGCGGGATGCGCCGCGGCGGCGTGCACCTCCAGCGGACCGCTCTCGGGCCGCTCCCACTCCTGCGCAACGGGCTCCGGTCGTCCGGACGGATCGCGCCCCGTGAAGATGCGGTACAGGGCGGGCAGCACGACGAGCGTCAGGAGCGTGCTGGAGATCAGCCCGCCGATGACGACCGTGGCCAGCGGTTTCTGAACCTCGGCCCCGGTGCCGCTGGCGATCGCCATCGGCACGAACCCCAGCGACGCCACCAGCGCCGTCATGAGCACGGGGCGCAGTCGCACGAGTGAGCCGCGGATGATCGCATCGTCACGGCCCATCCCCTCCGCTCGCAATTGGTTGATGAACGACACCATCACCAGGCCGTTGAGCACGGCGACTCCCGAGAGCGCGATGAAGCCGACCGCGGCGGAGATTGAGAAGGGCATGTCCCGCAGCCACAGGGCGATGATCCCGCCGGTGAGGCCCAGGGGCACGGCGCTGAAGACCAGCAGGGCGTACCGGACGCTCTTGAAGGTCGAGAAGAGCAGCAGGAAGATCAGCCCGAAGCAGATCGGGACCACGATCGTGAGCCGTTCCTTGGCGGCGACGAGGTTCTCGTACTGGCCGCCCCAGACCAGCCACTGCCCGGCCGGGAGTGAAATCGTCCCGACGGCCTTCTCGGCGTCGCGCACGAACGACCCGAGGTCGCGTCCCCGCACGTTGCACTGGACGACGATGCGCCGCTTGCCGTTCTCGCGGCTGACCTGGTTCCGCCCCTCGGCCACATCGACCTTGGCCACGTCCCCCAGGGGGATAAAGCCCATCTCCCGCGTCTGGACCAACCCGGCCAGCCCTCCGCCATCGGCGGCGCTGGCGAGCGCGCCGACCACGCCGTGTTCTTCACCGCCGGGAAGTGGGATCGGAAGTCGTTCCAACGCATCGATCCGGCTGCGGATCTCGTCGGGCAGCCGGACCACCAGGTCGAAGCGACGGTCTCCCTCGAAGACCAGCCCGGCTTCCGCTCCGCCCATCGCAGCCGCGACGACCTGCTGGATGTCGTGGATGTTCAGGCCGTAGCGGGCGATGGCCGCGCGGTCGATGTCCACGGTCATCACCGGGAGCCCCTCGACCTGTTCCATCTTCGCGTCGGCCGCGCCAGGCACCGCTTGGATCGCACCGAGAACCTGCTGCGCGGTCCGGGTCATCGACTCGAAATCGTCGCCGTAGACCTTGACGGCCACATCGCCGCGCACGCCGGAGATGAGCTCGTTGAAGCGCATCTGGATCGGCTGGGTGAACTCGTAGTTCTGCCCGGGGAGCGATCGGACGGTCAGTTCGATCAGCTTGATGAGCTTTCCCTTGTGACCTTCGAGCTTTGGGCCTTCCTCGCCTTCCTCGTGGCCCTCTCCGGCGTGCCCTTCCGAGAGCCGGGCGATCTCCGCTTCCTTCTCCTCGATGAGCTTGTCCAACTCCTCCTCGCTGCGCCATTGATCGACCGGCTTAAAAATGGTGAACGTGTCGGAGATGTTGGGGGGCATGGGGTCGGCGGCCAGTTCCGCCGTGCCGGTCTTGGAGAAGACGAAGGCGACCTCGGGGAACTTCGAGAGGGTCCGCTCCAGATCGAACTGCATGTCCTGTGATGTCGTCAGGGACGTGCTGGGCATGCGGAGGGCCTGGAGCGCCAAGTCCTTCTCGTCGAGCGTGGGGACGAACTCCTGGCCAAGGCGCGTGAAGAGCAGCGCCGATCCGAGGAACGCGACGACCGCCCCCGCGACAATCCCCCATCGCCGTCGCACCGAGAAGCGGACTACGGGCTCGTAGACGGCCTTGGCCCAGCGAACCAGGAACATCTCCTTCTCCGTGACCTTGCCGCGGATGAGGATGGCGACCATCGCCGGCACGAAGGTGAGCGACAGGATGAACGCGCCGATGAGGGCGAAGATCACCGTCATGGCCATCGGGTGGAACATCTTCCCTTCGATCCCGGTCAGGGCGAGGATCGGGAAGTACACGGTGACGATGATCGCCTGGCCGTACACCGACGGCTGGATCATTTCCTTGGCGGCGACCATCACCTCGTGGAGGCGCTCCTGGAGCGTGAGCACGCGTCCCTTGTGATGCTGCGCCTCGGCCAGGCGACGCAGGCAGTTCTCCACGATAATCACCGCCCCGTCCACGATCAGCCCGAAGTCGATGGCGCCCAGCGACATCAGGTTGCCGCTGACCTTGTTCTGCACCATGCCCGTGGCCGTCATCAGCATGGAGAGGGGGATCGCGGCGGCACAGATGAGCGCCGCCCGCACGTTGCCCAGCAAGAGCAGGAGGACGACGATCACGAGCACCGCGCCCTCCAGCAGGTTTTTCTGGACGGTCTTGATCGTGGCGTCCACGAGCTTGGTGCGGTTGAGAACGGTCTTGGCGTGGATGCCGGCGGGGAGGCTCTTCTGGATCTCGGGCATCTTCGCGTCCACCGCCGCCGCCACGGTGCGGCTGTTGGCCCCGATGAGCATGATCGCCGTGCCGACGACGACCTCCTCGCCGTTCTCGCTCGCCGAGCCGGTGCGGAGCTCGCGCCCAACGCCTACGCCCCCCGGAACAACGATGTCGCGGATGTGAATGGGCACGCCGTTGCGCGTGCCGACCACGATGGCGGAGAGCTGCTCGATGTTCTCGACCCGGCCCGTGGCCCGAACCAGGTACGACTCGCCCTTGTGCTCGATGTAGCCGGCGCCGGTCGAGACGTTGTTCTTCTCGATGGCTTCGATGACCTCGGAGAAGCTCAGCCCGTAGGAGACGAGTTTCATGGGGTCGGGCTGGACGTGGTACTGCTTGACGTACCCGCCGATGGCGTCCACGCCCGCGACATCCTTGATGCCCTTGAGCTGCGGGCGGATCAGCCAGTCCTGCACCTCGCGGAGGTAGGCGGCGAGTTCGACCTCGCTTCGCAGGCGGCGGCCCTCCGGGTTGAGATACGACCCGTCGCTCTGCCACCCGACCTGGCCGTCCTTGATGGTCGCGCCCTTGCCGTGCGGGTGCTCGTACTCGACGGTGTACATGTAGATCTCGCCCAGGCCCGTGGCGATCGGCCCCATCACCGGGTCCACGCCGGGCGGCAACGATTCACGGGCTTCCCCGAGCCGCTCGGTGACCTGCTGGCGAGCGAAGTAGATGTTGACATCGTCCTCAAAGACGGCGGTCACCTGCGCGAACCCGTTGCGCGAGAGCGAACGCGTTGATTGCAGGCCCGGAATACCCGCGAGGGCGTTCTCGATCGTGAACGTCACCTGCTTCTCGACCTCGACCGGCGAGAGCGAGGGAGCGACCGCGTTGATCTGGACCTGGTTGTTGGTGATGTCGGGGACCGCGTCGATCGGGAGCTTCTTCAGCGAGTAGACGCCCACCGCGGCGACCAGCGCGGTGAGGACGACGATGAACCAGCGGTTCTTGATCGAGAAGTGCAGGACGGCTTCAAGCATGTCGGGCCTCTGTGGATTGACGGGAGTGGTTCAAGAGCGGGGGTGTGCGTCGTGGATCAGTGCTCGTGGGCCGCCGAGCCCTTGCCCAGTTCGGCCTTCAGGATGAACGAGCCGGCCGCGACGAACTTCTCGCCCTCGACCAGCCCGGCCAGGACCGGAACAAGACCGCCGACGGTCGGGCCCACCGTGAGCGCCCGCTTCTGAAACGTGTTGGGTTCGCCCGTGACCGGTACGAACACGGCGGGACCACCCTCGACCGTCTGCACGGCCTCTTGCGGGACCGCGACCTGCGGCGTGGGTTCCGCGCCGCCGGCTTCCGTTGCGACGATCTCGACCTGTGCGAACATGCCGGGCTTGACCGCGCCATTGCCGAGCGCCGTGCTGGGGACCTCGATGCGGACCTGGGCGGTGCGGGTCGTGGGGTCCACCAGCGGCGCGATGAACGCGACAGTCCCCTCGTACTTGTTGTTCGTGCCCGAGCCGACCACCACCCACGCCTTGGCGCCCAGCGCGATCGAGGGGAGCCTCGCCTCCGGGACATCCGCCAGGACCCACAGGGTGCTGGTATCCGCGAGCACCATCAGCGACTCTCGCTCGGGGTTGACGAGTTCCCCCAGCGTGACTTCGCGCTGCACGACCTGGCCGCCGATGGCGGCGCGGATGGTGTAACGGGGGGCGATCTCACCGGTCGAGGCGAGTTCTTCCACGGCTTTCTGATCCATCCCGAGGAGATGCAGGGCGTTCTCGGCGGCGACCGCGGTCGCCTCGGCGGACTTGAGGTTCGCCACCGCCGCCTTGTACTCGGCCTCGCGCTTCTGAACCTCGGTCAGCGAGATGCCCTGGGACTGCTCCAGCAGACCCTTCGCGCGATCCCAGGCGGCCTTGGCGAGGTCCACCTGCGGGGCCGCGGTCTGGGCCGCCGTCCGCTTGAGCAGGTAGTCGGCCTGGGCCTGGCCGAGTTCGGGGCTCTCGACCAACACCAGCGGGTCGTCGTTCTTGACCTGGTCTCCGAGCCGCACCTTGATCTCGACCGCGCGGCCGCGGAGCGGCGAGCCGACGTGGGCCATTGCCTCGGTGTTGAAGCCGACGCGGGCGGGCGCGACGAACGTCGGCTTGAGCGCCCACATCTGGGCCTCGTCCACCTTGACGCCATAGCGCTCAACGGCCTCGCTCGTCAGCTTGACCTCGTCGGCGTGCTCTTCCCCAGCGCCGTGGTCGTGGCCGTCACCCTCGGCGTGTGGTTGCTTGGCGGGCGCAGCGCCGTGGTCATGGCCATCGCCCTCCTGGTGTTTTTTGCAGGACGGGAGCAGCAGCGCGAGCGAGAGCGCGGGTATGAGGATGGGTGAGAGCGAGCGGCGGGTTTGGGTGTGAATCATGGGATGTGCTCCGACACGGCTGATGCGGCCGAGTTCAGCGGTTTGAGGCGCGAGCGACGTTGACGGTGGGAGTGGCGATGATGGACGAGACAGGCACGGCTGGGGGGGCGGGCGGGGTTGTCGGCGAGGACTCGCCGAGCGTCGCGGCCACTCCCGGGCCGCCCACCGCGCGTTGCAGGCGCACGAGAGCCAAAGACATCTGCTGCTCGACCTCGATGGCTTTGGCCCGGGCGGCGCGCAGGTCCTGCTCGGCGAGGAACAGGGCCGTCACATCGGTCTGGCCCGCGCGATAGGCATCCTCGGCCTGCTGCCGGCGCTGCTGCTGGAGGGGGACCAACTCCGATTGCACCCGGTTCAGGTTGGCAGCACTGGCGGCCAGCGATTGGAAGGCCACGCGGACTTCTTCCACAACCTTGCGCTTGGCGAGCGTGAGGTTGTGGCGAGCCTCGATCTGCTCGGCCGTCACGCGGGCACGCCTGGCTTGGCCCGTGTCGAACACGGGTATTGGTGTCGAAACCGAGGGTCCCACGGTCCAGTCGCCGTCGCGCTGGGCATCGATGCCGACGCCGAGCCCCTCCCACGGGAGGAGTCGCGCGAGCGCGGCGTCGTCGCCGAGCGCGGCGAGTGTCCAGGCCACCGCCTGGACTTCCGGCCGGTTCTGCAATCCCGCGTCGATCCAGCGGGCCTCGACCGTGGACGCGAGCGTGGGGGCCGTCCACGGGTCAACCCGCCACGCCGCCAGGCCGGACGGTTCGCCGATCAGACGGGCCAGACGCAGACGCTCTTCCTGGAGCTGCCTCTTGGCTTCCGCGATGTCAACGTCGAGTTCGACCCGCTGGGCTTCGAGCGTGGTCAAGTCGCTGCGTGTGCCCTCCTGCGCCTCCAAGCGCGCCCGGGCGGTGGCTACGAGTTTGTCCAGCAGTTCCCGGCGCTCGACAAGCACGGGCACGAGCGATTCCAGGGTCTGGACCGCGACGTACCGCTCCTGCACGTCCGCGACGGTGTCGAGCGCCACCGTCACCGCGTCGGCCGCGGCTTGACGGAGGCGGTTGTCCGCCGCGCTCGACAGTCGCGGGATCTTGAACGCCTGGATGAGATCCTGGGCGAGCGAGACCTCGATCTGCGGCGAGCCGGGGCCCCATCGAAGGACGAAGTTGAGCACGGGATTAGGCAAGAGCCGGGCCTGGTCGGCGTCCGCCATCGCGATCCGGACGCGAGCGAGGGCCGCCTGGAGCCCGGGGTCGGTTGTGGCGGCGCGGCGAACAGCGTCACCCAGCGTCAGCGCGTCTCCGCCTTCGGGGGCTTCGTCAACCGGGCCACCGTCGGTGCGGAACTCGATGGCCTGGCCAAGGCCGAGCGCCGTCGATGCGGCCGCTTCGGCGGCGGGATCGGGCCGGTTGGTGGCGCAGCCCACGAGTTGGATCAAGACCAGGGCGGCGGCGCACGGGATCAGGGCTCGGCCCGCTGGCGCGGCGTGGATAGCGAGTATCTGCATTGGATGTCCTCGGAAGGCGGGATCGGTCAGATGATGCGTGGGGAAGCAGGTGGCCGAAGCCACCACGGGCCGCGCTGCAAAGCAAGCGCGGCCCATAGCTCGGGCGCTACGAGAAACGCGCGCCTGGAGGAACGCACTGCCTAGACGAGGAGAATCACAGATCGCAGCCGTTGGAGCGAATCCGGCGGTCGCTGCGGCCGGCCGCGTTCCCAGAGCACATGGGCCGGGGGGGGCAGATCAAAGTGAATCGCGATCACCGCCAGCATTACTGGGATCGGAACCGGTACATCGTTCGTCGTGCGCGGCGGCGCCTTCGTGACTTCGTGATCGCCCTTGATCGGCGTGTCATTGCACGGGTGCGCCGGTCCGGTGTCGTCCCCCGGTTCGTCGAGGTCCGACCCGCAACTGCTTACGCACTCGCCGCTGGCATTCCGTGCGCATCCCCACTCGATTCGAGACTCACCGTGGCCATCGCGACAGACCACCATGCCGCCGCTGGCGAACAGCGTATTGGTCAGCCCGAACCAGATCAGGCAGAGCCAGGCGAGAGCGGGATTGAAGCGATTGCGGGACATTTGGGGATTTTGGAGGCGGCGGAGTATATCGGCTTGATCGCGGTCGGATGAGCGGGCGCCTTTCCTCGGCCTAACCGAATGCGGGGGTTGGCCGAGACTCGGGAGCTGGCTCCTATTCGGGAAATGGTACAAGCATTGGGCGTCTGGTCCAGGCTGTGCGAACCGTGAAGCGGTAAGCCCGATGCCGCAACTCGGCTGTAAACCCGAACGCCGGACTCTCAACTCCGACCGAGAGTTTGACGCGAGAAAGCCCGCCGTCCACGTCGATGCGCCTATCGCGCTTGGAGGGAGCCGCGAACCGGAGAGTGGGGACCGAGAGCGACAAAGACGCACACTTCGGCGTTTGTCGCGGGAAAAACGCGCGGTTGGCAACTGAGCAACGCGTCCGATCTGTAAACGAACAGGGCCGCGTCGCTTGGACGCGGCCCTTGAAGCTCCGGGATGGTACCTTGAACGAGGATTTGGACAAGGCCGGTTGCGCGTTTGGGTTTTGAGCGGTAATCTCCTAAGGCCCCTTGATTTCAGGCACAAAGAGCGCGTTTCAACGGTTAGCGCGCTCTCGTTGCCCAAGGCATTGCTTCCGGCAATCGGAATCGATCCCTCGGCCCCGTTGCCGCTGCCGGTGACGCCGACGTGCTCGGCCTCTCATTAGCGGTTGACGAGAGGCACTGCGTGGGATGTCTCGCGTTGGTCCCGTGCCACGCCCCCGCGCGGATTTGGCCAGCAGGTGTCATCGCGGAACCTCATCCAGTGGCGACTATTAGGGTGCACCTGAATGGAGCCCCCTCGCATGGCCGCGTTTGAGATGACCGAGCCCAAGCTGATCTGCCCCACCTCGGGCCCGTTGCTGAGGGCCGTGATCCATGCATTCCGACTCGCTCAGGATGGAGCCCATTCTCCCGAGACGCTCGTCGGCAGCGCCCCCGCTCAGCGAAGCGAGCGGCGCTATCTCGAGGGCGAGGACCCCTCCAGCGACGATGTCCGGAATCGGGCGGCCGCTCAGGTCGCATCCGCGCTGATCGACATGGGCCTCCTAGCGGACACTGCGCTCCCGCACGAATCCGGCCACTCATCGATTCGCAGCGCGCTCATCGCGGCGGTCACCAACTGGGCCAGAACATGGGACGAGGTCTATCGCCAGTGTTCTGTCGGCTGGCCCTTCGTGCCGCGCTCACTTGGTGGATTCGTGCTGGGCCGAGAAATTGTGATGGACCTCGTGCTCCGCGTCGCCGCCGTCATTCACCTGACCGGCTCAAACCAGGCATTGCCGGCACTGCACGCCGCGCACGATCATGCCGGGCGAGCGATACTGGCGGATGTCATGAAGCGCCAGAGCCGCCCATGCGATTTCAAAGAGGTCGCCGGCGCGGCAGCCGTTGAGACTCGGACCTCCCAACGCTGGCTCAATGAATCGTCGGCACCCGAGGATTTCAACCTGCGTCACCTGGCGCACTCACTCGCGGGGAAGGACGCGCAATCGGAAACGGCGCTTCTCACCTATCTCCGCGTGCAATATGGCCTACTGAGACTTGCCCAGCATCTCGACACCATCGTCGGCCATCGGTGGACTCGGGACCTGTTCCAAGGTTTTGAGCGGCTTCTGAAGTGCGCGGTACACGCAAATGGAGAGATTCAACAGAACCCCAGGCAGTTCGACTCGAGTGCGGAGGGTTTGACGCTGGCGCAGATTGAGCTGCTCACGATGGGCAGCACGAGCGTGGTTGCGCCCGCCGTCTTTGGACTCTGGTTGCGATCGGAGCAGCCGGCCATCTGGGGCTACGAAATGCACTTGGCGACTTCGCTTGATCTCCCAAGGAGACTGGAACGATGCTGGCAAACGATCGGGAACTGGCCTCAGTTCTGGAAGAACAGCCTCGAGGCCAACGAGGTGCTCGGCCTTTCCGCTGAGGACTACCAGACTCGATGCGAGTCGACGGCGCTCGTCTCCCTATGCCCTCCGCTTCGAGAATCGATCGAAGCAGAGCCGCCGAGGTACCCGGACGTCGGTATTCCCCGCGTTCTTGAACAGAAGATCCATCGAGCGATTTCTCTGATGCAGGAGGATCGACCGCAGGAGGCGTTGCCGCTGTGGCGTGACATCACGAGCGACGTGCCGAACAACGCCGACTATGCGACGTACTTCGGCGTCGCGCTTCGTGACGCCGGGAAGCGGGCCGAGGCGATGGATGCGTTCCGGCGCGCGATCGCGCTGGACCCGAGCGCCGACCGCCCGCACATCGAACTTGCCCGAACGTTCTTGCGCCAGGGGCTCTCGGATTCGGCGCTCCATCATCTTGAGAGTCTGCCGCTGGCGGTGAGGGATCACTCGGCGGAGATTCTGTGGGTGTTGGCAGAGTTGCTCTACGCCGCGGAACGGTTCACCGATGCCCACGCCGCCGTCCAGCGAGCGATCGAACTGGACCCCGACAACGCCGACGCCCACGACCTCGCGGCAAGAGTGCTCGTGAGGATGCCCCAGACACGCGAGAACCGCGAGCAGGCCGCTCGCCACGCCAAGAAGGCCGCGGGCGGCGGAAGGCGCGGCGGCCTTGCAGAGTGGCAGGCCACGAAGCGCCTTCGCCGCGGATGACCTCCGCACTCCTTTGGCCACGCAGCGTCGTCGCCAAACCGACACTGATGCCCCACACTGCGAGTAGTCAAGGCGCGGCACCGACCGCGCGGAAAGGACACTCGCATGGTGGCTATGAACCCCGCAGATCGCGACCCATTGGATCAAGTTCGGCGCATCCTTCAGGGCGGCACGATTGCCATTGTCGGCGGCGACCAGCGCCGCACGCATGTTGAACGTCTCTCGCAAGCGTTCGAGTTGGACGGGCTGTTGTGGGTGCCAACGCGTGAGTCCGACGCGTCCTCACGTCGCTTCGCGGCTGTGATCCGCCGCGAGGAACTGACCCTCGTTGTTTCACTGCACGGGCTGCTCCGACATCAGCACACACATGACCTCCGCGCCATGTGCCGACGGTTCAATATCCCGCTCCTCTCGTACTGGCGGAGCCCGCACCCCGCAGGCTTGGCTGCCGCACTCGTCGCACAACACATGCTGGATGCCATCCGCGCCCGCCGCGGGCGCTAACCCCAGTCCCACAACCGTCGGCCGAGACTGCGTCGCGTTGGCGCACGGAGGTCGACATAGGAGTTTGGTCATGTCCACGCAAGGTTCGACCGGTTCTCAGAGTTCCTCGGGATCGCAGGGCCACACGCCGATGACGTCGGCCGCCGCACTCCTGGCATGGCACCTCTGGCGGACGGGTGAGAACACCGCGGACCCGGTTCCTGCGCTCACGCAGTCCCGGGACGCCGGGCAGACCGGCAGCCACGCACGAGCCACGTGCCCGAGCGGCATGGTCCGCGTCGCCATACCAGGTGCCACCGCGTTCTGCCTCGACCGCACGGAGGTGACGAGCGGCGACTACCAACGTTGCGTCGATTCCCGCGGCTGCCCCGCGGCCGGCGCGAGCATCGTCGCCGACCTTCCCACCGAAGAGATCGACCGCCAACGCATCTACTGCACGGGAGCGCGGCAGGACCGCGCGGCTCACCCGATCAACTGCGTAGATCGCGCCATGGCACAGGCCTACTGTTCCTGGCGCCGTGCACGACTGCCCACCGAGGCAGAGTGGGAGCTCGCGGCCCGCGGCAACACTGGCCGTCGCTTTCCGTGGGGCAACTGGGCACCCGCCGCCAACATGGTCAATGCATGTGGCCCCGAGTGCGCCCTGAGGCCGCGGCGAGGAAGGCGTCTTCCTCGTCCCGGTGGCGACGCATTTCCGTCCACGATGCCCGCGGGAGCGCTCCTCGCTGGCGCCTCCGAGTGCGGGGCGCTCGATCTCGCGGGCAACGTCGCGGAGTGGGTCGCGACCGATGGACCTGGAGCCATCGCACGAGGCGGTGGATGGACCGACGACGCAGTCGACGGCCTGCAATCCACCTCGCGTCGCGCCCTCGAGGTCTCTGCGCGGCTACCGGACCTCGGCTTCCGCTGCGTTGCTGATGTCGTCTCCGAGTAGCGGAAGGCCCGACATCCCGGGGGATTGAACTTCGCGGACCGCGTTGCGGACTGGGCAACGTCGGCCTCCGAAGGGATCGGCTCAGCTCAGAACGGGGAGTCGGACACGAAGGTGGCGTCTCCCGACGCAGTCACGTGGTGGCCGTACCCGGACACGTCGGTGCCGTCGCCGAGGGGCCAGTACCCCACGAGACCCGGTTGCGGCGCCAGGCGCACATAGCGGTTGTCGGCGATCTCCGCAGCAGTGCGCGCGACGCTCCAGACCCGCACCTCGGCGAGCCGGCCGTTCCACAGGTTCGGCTCGGTGCTGGCCGCGTCGGCGATGCCACCGATGATGAGCGGTGCGCTGCCATCGAGCACGGACGTCGCAAGGCCGGCGCCCGAGCCCAGTGGAGCCCCATCGAAGTAGAAGGAGGCTTCGCCGGCGGACGCACGATAGACGACGGCGACATGGTGCCAGGTCCCCACCGTCATCGCCGGGGTCACCAGCGATGTTGCGGAGGATCCGTTCAGGCCGTCCGGGCACACCGAGAAGTGGATCCGTCCCTGCGCCTCCACTGCCCCGTCCCATCGAAACTCCATCCCGTAGGAGCGCGGCAGGAACGTGGTGCCCCCACTGCGCCACTTGGAGATCAGGTAGTGGCTGGGATAGGCCGGAGTTCCCGTGGAGAACGTGAGCGCCCAGACCTCGAGCGTGAGGTCTGCGGTGATCGACAGCTCCCGGGTGTCCGGTGTGGACACCCAGCTTCCCGGAGTGTTGGAGACTTGCACGGACCCTGCGGCGCCCGCGCCG
>JABWBC010000211.1 GCA_013360695.1 Phycisphaerales bacterium | reverse complement strand
TCGAGGCGAGTCGCCGCTCGCCGTGCCGGGGACGGACGCGTCCGCGGGCGTGGCGGACCCATCCGCGGGGCTTCCGGGCTCGCACGGGGCGGGGGCACGCCCGTGAGGCGGGCACGGTCGATCGCCAGGGCGCGGGGTGCCGCGCTGGGGTTTGCGTTGGGATTTGCGCTGGCGGCTCTCCTGGGTTCGTGCGAAGAGCGGATCGTCTCGAATCATCCGATGCTCGGCGGGCTTCCCGGCGCGGAGACCGGCATGGAAGTGACGGGACCGCCCGGCGCCCGGATCGGGATTGCCGGGGTCTCGGGCGCGGGAGGTTCGCGCCGCACGGATGAGAATGGCACGGTGACCCTGACGGCCCGGACCCCGCTCCACCTGATGAAGCATGTCTATGACACTGTCTTCAAGGACGAGCCGCGGATTTTCGTCGAGCAGGTGCTGAGCCAGGCAACCAAGGATGAGTATTTCGAGCGCGGCGTCAACGTGATGGAGGCGTTTACGACGCTGCGTGAGCGGCGCGAGGACATTCACGCGCTCTTCAACGCCATGCCGCGTGGGGAGCTGACGCCCGGCCTCTTCATCGAGCCGCTCGGGGGCGGGGCGCAGCGGCTGTGCGTGTACGGGCGGGCGGCCCGCGATCTCTCCTGGAACGGGTTTGACATGGTGATGGAGAAGGGAAACTGGAAGCTGCGTTGGTTCGTGAGCAACCAGCGGTAGGAATCTCGTGACGCGAAATACCGGATAGCGTCCATACCGGGCGGCGCGGCCGTTCCGCGTGCGGCGGGGCGGCCCGAACACCCGATGGAAACGGGGCGGGCGGGGGCATATCTTTGACTCCCGATCGGATGCCGCGTCCGTCGGGCGTCGGGCCTGTTTCCCGGCCTCAAAGGGCTTTTCGCCACCTTAGCTCAGCGGTAGAGCGATGCTTTCGTAAAGCATAGGTCCAGGGTTCAAATCCCTGAGGTGGCTCCATGCGCGGGAAGACTGAAGAAAGAAGTGGCGAAGTGGTCAAGCGAAGCGCCGCTTCTTTCCTGTCTCGCCGCCTCGCTACTTGCTGGTCTTCGGCTTGCCGGGAACCTGGATCGACGACTGGCCGAGCGTGAGTGCGCTCTTGATGGACTTCGGATCGATTGGCGTCGAGCGAGGCGGGACGGCGTCGCTCGCGGGCTTGCCGCCTGTTGTTGAAGCGCCCGATTTCGCGTCGTGCTTGTTTGAGTCGGGGCGCGAGTGATGTCCGGCGTCGGGCCTTCCCTTGTCATGCTTGGAGTGCTTGGCGGCGTGTGTGCCCTGCTCGGCCACTGTCGCGGGCTTGATCGATTCCCAATGCTCATTGATGCGCTTCGCGCTCACGGGCTCGCGCGTGCCCAATCGCTCGGCGAACATGGAGACGCGCATCTCTTCCAGGAGCCAGCGGTGCTGCTCGACCTCCGCCGGGTCGATGCGCGGGTCGGGCCAGAACGTGCTGGCATGACCGGCCGCCCCCGTGCCGCCTGTGCCCGTCTCGATGCTCGCCAGCGCGTTGAAATAGCGGTTCCACAGTGGGCGCAGGGCGTTGAGCTCGCGCAGGTCGCGTCCGGCGTTGCCGTTCTCCAGCTTGCGCAGGCGGAGGGCCATCGCGTCGAAGTAGCGCGGCATCTCGCGCAGGCGATCGTCGGTCACACGCCCCAGGAACCCGGGGAACGCGAGGCGCGCGAGCTGGTCCTTGATGTCCTTGGCGTTCTCGCCCCACGTGTCGGGGATCTGCCTTTCCAGGCGCAGCGCAACCGCCTGTCGGAGCGAAAGGAGCGTCTGGACGAACTCGCAGGTCTCGCGCGTGACGAGCCCCACCTTGCCCCAGCGATCGGCGAGACGCTCTTCGAACGCGTCGCGCGTGCGGACCTGCTGCACGATCGCGTCGTGCCCGCCCGGCCCAGAGAGGAACGCGCGCTCGGCGATCAGGCACGAAAGGTCGGACTGCAACTGCGACGGCGTGCCGAGCGGGCCATAGAGGATGGCGAGGCGGTCGCGGTTCTTCTGGGCGTAGAGGTGCGCCTCGATCTCGTTGGCGGCCTGGAGCGCGAAGAGCCTGCGCAGCCCGCGGTAGGTCGCGAACTTCGCGTGTGCGGGCGTGTCGACGAGCGTGAGCGCGATCGAGTCGGTGCGATCGACGAGCGCGGGGCAGCCGACGATGGTCACGCCGTCGCGGGTGGTGTGGAATGTGTCGGGGAGCGCGTCGAACTCCCAGGCGGTGAGGCCTTCGCGTCCAAAGGAGCGGCGGGCGAGAGTTTCAAGTTGACGCTTGGCTCGCTGCGCGAAGCGCGCCTGCAATTCCGCGATGTCGCGTCCCGCGGCGGCGACCTGGCCGCGGTCATCGATGACGCGGATCAGCATGCGCAGGTGATCGGGGATGCCCTTGAACTGCCACGCGCCGGCGGGGATGTCGATGCCGCGTTGCTTCGACAGCTCGCGCGAGAGCGCATCGGCGAGCGGGCCCTCGCCGAACTTCAGCGCGGCCGCAAGCGACTCGGCGACGGGGGCGGCTTCGATCTGCACGCGGAGCGGCTTGGGAAGGCTCTTGATGAGGGCCGCGATCTTCTCGCGGAGCATGCCGGGCACCAGCCATTCGCAGCGTTCGGCGCTGAGTTGCGGGAGGTTCTCGATGGGCACGTCCATCGACAGGCCGTCGTCCTCCGCGCCGGGCTCGAGCTTGTAGCTGATGTTGAGCGAGGTTCCGGCGGCGTGGACGCGGTCCGGGAATCGCTCGGGCGTGATCTCGTAGGGATCGCGGCGCATGACGTCGCCCGCGGTCATGTAGAGCGAGCGAGGGTTGGTGCGCTCCGCGTCGCGGCGCCAGCGCTCGAATGTCGGCACGGAGTACACGCCGGCGGGCAGTCGCTTGTCGTAGAACTCGTAGATCGCCTTCTGCTCCGCGAGGATATCGCGCACGCGGATCTTGGCCTCCATCTCGCGGACCTGCGCGACCAGGGCGCGGTTGTGCTGTGCGAAGGGCGCCTCGCAATCCCACTCGTCCTGCACCATGGCGTGCTGGATGAAGACGTCGCGCGCGTCGGCGGGATCGATCGGGCCGTACTGCACGCGCCGGCGGGGCACGAGCACCAGGCCGTAGAGCGTGACTCGCTCGAAGGCGCAGACCTGGCCCTCCTCGCGGAGCCAGTGGACATCCGAGTGGGAGCGGCGCAGCACGTGCCCGCCCAGCTCCTCGATCCACTCTGGGCTGATGCGGCAGCAACCGCGTGCGTAGAGCTTGGAGGTCTGCACGATCTCCGCGGCCGCGATCCACTTGGGGCTCTTCTTGAAGAGCGTGGAGCCGGGCCAGACGAGGAACTTGCTGTTGCGCGCGCCCTGGTACTCGTTGGTGTCGGTCTTGCTCCCGACGTTTGAGAGCAGGCCGGTGAGCAGGGCGCGGTGGATCTGCTCGTAGGACGCGGGCTTGGCCTGGGCGCGCAGGCCGATCTCGCCCGCCAGCTCGCGCAGCTGCGAGTGGACTTCTTCCCACTCACGCACGCGCATGAAGGAAAGGAAGTTGTCGCGGCAGAACTGGCGCATCTTGCTCCCGGAGAGGTGGCGTTCCTGCTCGCGGATGTAGCGCCAGAGGTTGAGATACGCAAGGAAATCCGAGCGTTCGTCGGCGAATCGCTTGTGCGTGAGGTCCGCCTGGTCCTGCCTTTCGCTCGGGCGCTCGCGCGGGTCCTGGACCGACAGCGCGGCGGCGAGGATGAGCATCTCGGTGAGGCATCCCTCCGCGTCGCTGGCCAGGAGCATGCGCCCGATGCGCGGATCGACGGGGAGCCTGGCGAGCGAGTGCCCGGTGGGCGTGAGCTCGCCGCGCTCGTCGATCGCGCCAAGTTCGTGCAGCGTCTCGTAGCCGTCCTTGATGAGGCGGGAGTCGGGCGATTCGACGAACGGGAACTCCTCGACGGCTCCGAGGCGCAGCGCCTTCATCTGCAGGATGACGCTGGCGAGGTTGGTGCGCAGGATTTCGGGCTCGGTGAACGTCGCCCGGTTCTTGTAGTCCTGCTCGGCGTAGAGGCGCACGCACACGCCCGCCTCGACGCGGCCGCATCGACCCGCCCGCTGATTGGCCGAGGCCTGCGAGATCGCTTCGATCGGCAGGCGCTGGATCTTCTGGCGCGGCGAGTAGCGGCTGATGCGCGCGTAGCCCGTGTCGACCACGTAGCGGATGCCGGGCACGGTGAGCGAGGTCTCCGCGACGTTGGTCGCCAGCACGATGCGCCGCGTGGCGTGGGCCTGGAAGATGCGCTGCTGCTCCGCGGGGCTCAGGCGCGCGTAGAGCGGGAGGATCTCCGTGCCGGGCGGGTGGTGCTTGCGGAGCGCCTCGGCGGCCTCGCGGATCTCGCGTTCACCGGAGAGGAAGACGAGCACGTCGCCGCGCCCGCCGTCGCCCATCGTCAGCTCGTCGATCGCGTCGATGATGCCGCGTTCCTGATCGCGCGCGTCGGCGACCTCGCCTTCGGCGGTCTCGTCGAGCGGGCGATAGACGATCTCGACGGGGTACGTGCGTCCCGAGACGCTGATGATGGGCGCGCCGCCGAAGTGGCGGCTGAATCGCTCGGGGTCGATCGTCGCGGAGGTGATGATGACTTTGAGGTCCGGGCGCTTGGGGAGGAGCGTGCGCAGGTAGCCGAGCAGGAAATCGATGTTCAGGCTGCGCTCGTGCGCCTCGTCGATGATGATCGTGTCGTAGTGCTCGAGCAGGCGGTCGCCTTGGGTCTCGGCGAGCAGGATGCCGTCGGTCATCACCTTGACATAGGTCGAGCGATCGGTCTGATCGCCGAAGCGGACCTTGTAGCCGACAGCGCGCGAGTCGCGCGGGACGCCGAGTTCCTCGGCGATGCGGGCCGCCAGGGTGCGCGCGGCGATGCGGCGGGGCTGGGTGTGCCCGATGATGCCGCGCGTGCCCAGGCCAAGCTCCAGACAGATCTGGGGGAGCTGGGTGGTCTTGCCCGAGCCGGTCT
>JABWBC010000210.1 GCA_013360695.1 Phycisphaerales bacterium | reverse complement strand
CGGTGCGCCGCGCCCATCGCTCCGCGGGATCCTCGCGCTCGGCGCGCTCACGCTCGCGATCGCAGCCGCCGCGTTCTTCCTTCGCCCGACCGGACAGGCTTGGGACGTGCAGGTCATCGCCGGCTCCCCCACGATCGACGGGCGCCCCGGCGCTTCGCAACTCCGAGAAACGCAGTGGCTCACCACCGCCGCCGGAGAACTCGCCACACTCACCGTCCCTTCCATCGGCACCGTCACCATCGAGCCCGGCTCGCGCGTTCGACTCGTACGCTCGCGCCAGAAGCAGCAGCACATGGAACTCGCCCGCGGCACGCTCCACGCGTTCATCACCGCACCGCCCCGCCTCTTCGTCGTCGATACCCCCGCCGCCCGCGCCACCGACATGGGCTGCATCTACACCCTCCGCGTCGAGCCCGATGGCACGACGCTTCTTTCCGTCGCCGTCGGCTGGGTCGAACTGTCGGGCAAGGAGGGCGTGACCCGCGTCTCCGCGGGCCTGGAATGCCGAACCAGCGCCGACGGCGTTGTCGCGCTCCCGCGGGCGAAGGCGTCCTCGCTCCCTGAGGCCCAGCTCGCCGCCTTCGACCCCGCGCGGATCGACGCGGGTGCGCTCGATGCGCTCCTGGCATCCTGCGGGCAGCCCGACGGAATCACGCTTTGGCACATCCTCCAGCGCGTTCCCGAGCCCCGGCGCGCCGCCGTGCTCGACCGCTTGGCCGCGTTGTACCCCGCGCCCCCCGACGCGCCGCGCGAGAAGGCACTCGCCCTCGACCGCACCGCCCTCGAGGCTTGGTGGAACCAGCTGCGCTAGATCGTTTGCGGCCCGCGAACCTCTCCCACAGCGTTCGATCCGTCCAATACACCCAACCGCACGCCGCCACGCTCGAACAGAATCCGCTCAAGCACGCCCCTGGTTTGCTCCTTTGTCTTCATTTGGCCAATTAGCGATTTGGCCATTTGGCGATTTGCCAATACCATCCGCGGCGTGACCGTCCCGACCTCCACAACCCCTCGCTCCGATCAGCACCCGGGTCTGGGTGTCTCTCCGGGCATCGTCATCGGGCGGGTCATGGTCCTCGACACCGAGCATGGGCGGGTCCCGCGTCGACCGATCACCGCCCATGCCGTCAAGGGCGAGCTCGAACGCTTCGACCACGCCATCCGCGCCTCGATCGCCGATCTTCACGCCCTCTACGCACAGGCCAAGACCGAGATGGGCGAAGAGACCGCCGCCATCTTCCGCGTTCACGCCGTCATGCTCGCCGACAAGTCCCTCGTCGGCCCGATGCGCACGATGATCGAGAAGGAGCTCGTCAGCGCCGAATACACCGTCTCGCATCTGCTCGGCGTGCTGGCCGACAAGTTCCGCTCCTCGCGCGATTCCTCCTTCAAGACCAAGGCCAACGACATCGACGACCTGTCGGCCCGCGTGCTGCACCACCTGCTCGGCGCGCAGCAATCCCGCCTCATCGAGGCCCCGCCCGACACCATCATCTTCGCCCGCGACCTCACGCCCTCGCAAACCGCCGGTTTCGATCGCTCGCGCGTCATCGGCTTTGCCACCGACCTGGGCGGGCGCACCAGCCACACCGCCATCGTCGCCCGCGCCCTCGGGATCCCCGCCGTCGTCGGCTGCCAGAATCTCACCGCCGCCTCGACCGACGGATTGACCGCGATCCTCGACGGCGACCGCGGCGTCGTCGTCCTCAACCCAACCCCAGAGCAGCTCGCCGACTACCAGCTCCAGATCGAGCAGACGCGGAACTTCAGGCTTTCGCTCACCGATCTCTGCAAGCTCCCCGCCGTCACCGTCGACGGCACACGCATCGAGATCCTCGGCAACATCGAGTTCGCCGAAGAGATCAATCAGGTCATCGACGCCGGCGGCGAGGGCGTCGGCCTCTATCGCACCGAGTTCCTCTACCTCACCAGCGCCACCGAGCCCACCGAAGAAGATCACTACAAGGCCTACGCCCGCTGCGTCTCGCTCGCCGCCGGCCGCCCGCTCACCATACGTACCGTCGACCTCGGCGCCGACAAGTACACCCAGTCCCGCGTCGACGTCCCCGAACGCAACCCCTTCCTGGGCAACCGATCCATCCGCTACTGCCTCCGCAACCTCCCCATGTTCAAGAGGCAGCTCCGCGCCCTGCTCCGCGCCTCGGCCCTGGGCCCGATCAAGATCATGTTCCCCTTGATCACTTCCCTTGAAGAGTTCCGACAGGCCAAGTACCACGTCCGCGACATCATGGACGATCTCGCCGAGGAAGGTTTGGACTTCGATCGGGATCTCAAAATGGGAATGATGGTCGAGGTTCCCTCGGCCGCGATCATGGCCGAGGCCTTCGCCCGCGAGGTCGATTTCTTCTCGATCGGGACCAACGACCTGGTGCAGTACACGCTGGCCGTGGATCGCACAAACGAGCGTGTGGCAGGGCTTTACAGCCACACCCACCCCGCCGTCCTCCGCCTCATAAAGGACGTGATCCGCAAGGCCAAACGAGCCGATATCCCGGTGTCGTGCTGCGGCGAGTCGGCCGGCGATCTCGAATTCGCGATGTTGCTCATCGGGTTCGGGTTGCGTACGCTCTCCGTGACCAGTTCATCGATCCCGCAGCTCAAGCGGCTGATCCGGAGCGTGAACATCGAACAGTGCGAGAGGATCGCCAAGTCGGCGATCGCCCTCGATTCGGACGTGCAGGTTGCCGCGTTGCTGCGGGAGCGTGCACGCAAGATCGTGCCGGAAGCGTTCGACGGGCGTACCGCCGAATGAGCACTGGCGAAGGAACCGCGGCGAATCGCCGGGCCTCACCCGAACCGGGTTGAGCGCCCGCCGCCGAATGGTCCGCCCCGTTGGCCGCCCCGAGCCCCGCGCACCGCGCTGGGCACGCCGGGAGCGCCGGGCGCGAACCACGGCGCACGCGATCCGCCGCACGCGGACGCTGTTCTTCTACGTGATCCCCGTGACCACGCCCACCTCAATCCGGGTCGCCGCCAAGCCGAACTCGCCCGATGCGCGAGGATCGACTGTCGTGCGCCCCCGAACGCGGGCGCTCACCACCACGTAGAAGCTCGCGTCCGCGCGGATACGAAAGACCGCGAGGAACGCTCCATGTCAAACAACCAGATGATCATCAACTACGTCCCCGGCGACGAGTGCCGTGTCGCCATCGTCGAGGACGGAAAGCTCGAAGAACTCCACGCCGAACGGTTCGCCAGCGCCTCGCGCGTGGGCAACATCTACGTCGGCAAGGTCACCAACGTCGAGGCCTCCATCCAGGCCGCCTTCATCGACTTCGGCGTGGGTGAGAACGGCTTCCTCCACTACTCCGACCTCCACCCCCGCTATTTCCCCGGAGAGGACGTCGAAGAAACCACCGAGCGCGTCGGGCACAAGACCCCGCGCCGCGAACGCCCGCCCATCCAGCACTGCCTCAAGCGCGGCCAGGAGATCACCGTCCAGGTCCTGAAGGAAGGCGTCGGCACCAAGGGCCCCACCCTCACCAGCTATCTCTCCATCCCCGGGCGCTACCTCGTCATGATGCCCCAGATGGACAAGGTCGGCGTCTCGCGCAAGGTCGAGGACGAGGAGCAGCGCGCCAAGATGCGCCAGATCCTCGACCAGCTCGACCTCCCCGAGGGCTTCGGCTTCATCCTGCGCACCGCGGGCATGGACCGCACCAAGCTCGAACTCAAGCGCGACCTCGCCTATCTCCAGCGCCTGTGGAAGGACATGGAGCGACGCCGCGACTCGGGCAGCAAGCCGCGCCTGCTCTATTCCGA
Organism: Phycisphaerales bacterium; assembly: GCA_013360695.1. Taxonomy (GTDB): domain Bacteria; phylum Planctomycetota; class Phycisphaerae; order Phycisphaerales; family UBA1924; genus JABWBC01. The sequence goes on along the minus strand of JABWBC010000210.1, from coordinate 1,226 downwards.
GAGCGATCTGCTCGTCCGCGCCCTGCGCGATCTTCTCACCGGCGAGACCAACGAGGTCGTCATCGACCACGAGGTCGCGCTCGACCGCGCCAGCCGCTTCATGAAGATCGTCTCGCCGCGCTCCACCACCAAGCTCCTGCACTTCCCGGGCAAGACACCCATCTTCCACGCCTTCGGCATCGAGCCGCAGATCGCACTCATCCACGCCCGCGAAGTCCCGCTCCCCTCCGGCGGGCGACTCGTCATCGACCAGACCGAGGCCCTGGTCGCGATCGACGTCAACTCCGGCAAGTCGCGTGAATCCCGCGACGCCGAGGAAAACGCCTATCGCACCAACCTCGAGGCCGTCGACGAGATCTGCCGACAGCTCCGCCTCCGCGACCTGGGCGGCATCGTCGTCAACGACCTCATCGACATGCGATCGCTCGCCAAGCGCCGCGAGATCGAGACCCGCTTCAAGGAACGCCTCAAGCGCGACAAGGCCCGCACCACCACCGCCAACATCTCGCCCTTCGGCATCCTGGAGATGACCCGCCAACGCATGCGCGGCAGCCACGAGTCCGTCCACTTCGTCGACTGCCCGACCTGCCGCGGACGCGGCCTCGTGCAGCGACCCGACTCCGTCGCCTCCGACGCGCTCCGCGAGCTCGCCGCCGTCCTCGACATCGACCGCGTCACCAAGGTCGAGATCGCCGTCGCGCCCCGCGTCGCCGGCGAACTCCTCTCCTCGCGCCGCCAGCTCCTGGGGCGCATCGAGCGCTCCAGCGGCAAGCACGTCGACGTCCGCGTCAGCGAGTCCGTCCCCGTCGATCGCGTCTCCTTCTACGCCTACGACGCCGCGGGCGCCGACATCGATCTCACCAGCGTGCAGCACCACAAGAAGCCCAAGGACTTGAAGCCCTGGCAGACGCACGACGGCAGCGAATGGGCCGACGAAATCCCCGCCGCCGCCGAGCAGGAAGCCGATGAAGCCCACGAGCCCGGCGAGCCCACCCACCCCATCGAGATGGACCTCCCCGATGTCCCCGTCGAGGAAGGCGACGACCGCCCCGTCCTCGCCCAGGACGACGATTCGCATGACCGCAACGGGCGCAAACGCCGTCGGCGTCGCGGCGGGCGTGGACGCGGGCGTGGCGGCGAGGGCGACCAGCCTCGCGATCAACGCGATTCACGCCCCGACCAGCGTGGTGGTGGACGCGGCCGCGACGGACAGGCTCGAGATGGAC
>JABWBC010000209.1 GCA_013360695.1 Phycisphaerales bacterium | reverse complement strand
GCGCGAAGATTTTTTTCGGGAATCTGGAAAGAGGGGAAAAAGACGGACACTTTGGTGCGCACCAAAGCGGTGATAAGCGGTTACTAACCGGGAGGAGCGTGAGTGGTGAGTCGGGAGTGGGGAAGACGAAGACGGAACTCGGAGGAACCAGAGGAGGGCGGAGGGAGGCTGAGGCGCGGGGCGGATGAAAAGGCAGACTCAGCGAGCGCGGCGGCGGGGCGAGGCTGAGAGGGCGAGCGCGGAGATGAGCGCGAACCCGGCCGCGCCCGGCGCGGGGATGGTGACGGTGTAGATCGCGCGGTTGGAGAAGAACGAGCTATCGCCCTCGAAGACGACCCAGAACGCGGCGGTGGTGCCGTCGAAACCGTGCTCGTAGAAGGTGAGGTTGAGAATCTTCTTGCCGTCGAGGGAGTCGCCGGGGCCGATGACGCGCGACATGCTCCCGCCGAAGTCGGTGTACATCGCGCCGTTCCCGGCCTCGAAGACGAGCGTGTCGTTCGCGTAGGCAAAGTCAACGAACCCGCCGTAGGTTGGCGACGATCCGTCCGGTGGGGGCATGTTCTCATCAACAAGCAGCCCGATTCCCTCATCACTGATTTTGTAAAGACGTTCAGCGATATCGTCGGTGTACGCGCGAAACACCGTACTCCCGGCGGAAGTGCGCATGTGTCCAATGTAGTTGAATCGGTTGCCGTCGGTCCACGTCTGCTCGGTATCGACCAGCGTGGTTATTTGGCCGTTGACGCTGCGCATGAGGGCGCGGTAGCCGGACGCTGTTTCGGCGGTGAAGATCGTCGCGTTGCCGTCGAGGTGCCACGACAGCATTGCACTGAAGAGTTCCGCGTGCCCCGGCGGGCTCATGGTCTTGTCGGCGATGCGCGAGAGCACGCCGTCGTCGCTGCGGTAGATGCCGAACGGCTGGGCGGCCGAGCTGTTGAAACCTCCGAAGACGCTGGACGTGCCGACGCTGTGGTGCGCGTTGGTCACGCCCGTGAACTTGCCGCCGCCGTCGGGAATATCGTCCATGCGATCCGCGACATGCCCGAGGGTGTTGCCATCGTTATAGAAGAGGCCGGAATTGCCGCCGCCAACGCCGAAAAAGGTGCTGCCTCTTGACGTTACGTTGACATCGCGGAAGTTCTCGAAAACCCCCGACCCTCGCGGCACCATCGTGTCCTGATCCGCGATCGCTCGTCCGACGCCGCCTCGCCATTCATACACGCCCACTCGTCCAAGTTTGCTCCGGCCCCGAAAGGCGACGCGATCGGCGTAGACGCTGACGCTCTGGAATGCATCGCCGATGTTGAAGGTTCCAACGTCGCTCGGCACCGGCGTGTCCGTGTCGACAATCTTGGTGAAGCTCCACGGCTGGGCGAGGGCGGCCTGGCCCGCGGCGAGCATCGAGAGTGAGATGAGCAGGCGTTTCATCGGATGGCCCCGTTCATGCACATGCTCTGGGTGGCGTGGCCAACCTGTTGGCCACGCTCTTTCATTCTCGCGCCCGCGCCGAGTTCGTCGTGGTCAAGCCCGCAAAGCCGGCTCTTGACCACGCCACCCCGAGCCGACCCACCCAGATCGTGGTCAAGGCCGCAAAGACGGGCTTGGCCACGCCACCCGGAGCCGGTGACGTCACAGGCCGGCGGGGACTGACGGGCCACCCAAGACACGCCCTCTCTCGTGGTCGGGCTCCTGATCGGGGCACGCCGCCGGCGCGCACGGCCCCCCGAGTGGAACATGCCACGGGATCGCGGCGGGTGCCATGAAAATGGGTCGGGAGGGTAAAGACTGGGAGAGGACGCGCGAGGAAACGCCCGTGGTCAAGGCCGCAAAGCCGGCCCTTGACCACGCCACCCGGAGCACACGCCACCCCGAGCCAACCACCAAGATCGCGGTCAAGGCCGCAAAGCCGGCCCTTGACCTCGCCACCCGGAGAGGAGCACCGATGTCGCAAGGCCAACATCGGTGGCACGCGCGGAGCATGCGCGGAGCGTGTGGGGGCTAATCCGGCTCGATGGGGAGGAAGTCCTTGGCTTCGCCCTGGGCCCAGCGTCGGAACTTGGGCCAGAAGACCTCGTGGAGGAGGATCTTGATGCACGCGGCGGCGGGGATCGCGATGAGCAGGCCGTAGACCCCGGCCAGCACGCCGCCGGCGATCGAGGCGAAGAGGATGGACGGCGTGTCCATGTCGGTGTTCTTGCCCTGGATGATGGGGGAGAGGACATAGTCATCGACGGCCTGTGCGACGACGAACACGAGCGCCGGGGCGCCGACGATCCACCACCACGCGCCCTGGAAACCGGTGGCGGGTTCGAGGGCCATGAGGATGGCGGCGATGGGGATGCCAAGGCCGGAGACGTAGGGGAGGAGCGAGCAGATGCCGATGATGGGCCCGAGCACGAGGGGGGCGGGGACGCCGATGATCCAATAGCCAAGGCTGTAGATGCAGATGAGCACGGCGCAGATGGTGAGTCGACCGCGGACAAAGCCGGCGATGACGCGGTCCATGCGTCCGGCGAGCTCGAAGACGCGGCCTTTCTTTTTCTCGGGGATCAGGCCGTCCCAGAAGGAGAGGAGCTTGCCGTAGCCGGTGCAGAAGAAGAAAAAGAAGAAGGCGGTGAGGAAGCCGGCGAAGATGATCTGTCCGAGGGTTCCGGCGGCGCCGACGACGGCGCCGAAGACGTTGGATGATCTCTGGAGTGCCTGCTGCCCGATGCGGCCGGCGTTGTCGCCGAGCCAGGTGATGCCGGAGCGGATGAGTTCGTATTCCGGGCCGGGCGGCTGAGGTTCGAGCGAATCGTCGGCGGTGGTGTCGTTGGCGGTCTCGGTCGCGGCGGGCTGGTTCTCGGGGTCGGGTTCGGCTTCGGAATGCGTGGAGTTCGCCGGGTCGACGGTCGCGGGGGCGTTGTCCGGGGAAGAAAGCGGATCGTCGGTGGTTGATGGAGTGGGGATGGAGGGATCGGGGGGCGTTCCGCCGTCGCGTGTGTGCCAGGCCTTCCAGCGAGCTTCTTCTTCGACGAGGTACTCGCGGAGCTTGATCCATGTGCCGCCGGGGAGGGCGTTCTTGAGTGCGGTGTCTTCGGGCTTTCGGACGCTCTTGACGAGGGTGTCGACGTTTCGAGTGAGGCGGGCGACGTACTTGCCGCCCTGAACGGCGGCGAACCCACCGCCGAAGATCACGGGTCCGACGACGGCGACGGCGGCGAGGACGATGATGCCGATGGCGACGCCGTTGCGGGAGACGAGGCGTCGGCGGGTGAGCCTGCTGACGAGGGGCTCGAAGAGATAGGCGAGGGCGATGGCGAGGAGGAGGGGGACGGTGACGATGCTGAGGAGGTATCCGAGGTAGAGGAGCCAGAGGACGCCGAGGATCATGAGGGCGTCGCGGACGGGTTGGATCTGCCAGATGTGGCGGTTGGTCCAATCGGCGTGCTTGTTGCCTTTGTCGGCCATGTGTCGCGAGCGTACCACGGGTCGGGCGAAGGGGCGCGGGGGGATTCGAATCACCAAATGGTCAGATGGCCAAATGAAGAGGAGAGCGGCGAAGTCGAGGACGACAGCGGTGGCTCGGAGCGGTAGGTAATGGTGGCCTCAGACGTGCTCGGGTTCGGCGAAGACCTCGCCGAAGTCGTAGACGCCGCGGAAGTCGTCGATGGTGTCGTCATCGGTTTTGCGCATGAGACCCTGGTCGATCATGCCGAAGACGATGCGCCCGAAGTCGTCGGTACGCTGGATGTTCCAGCGGTTGAGGACGGTGCGGGCGAGCAGGCCGTATTGCTTGATGGCGAAGTCCTTGAGGCCGAGGCAGAGTTGCTGTCCGCTGACGTGTCGGTTGTCGGCGGGGTCTTTTTCGCCGTGAACGATCTGGGCGGTGTGGGCGAGTCCGAGTCGTACGAACTCATAGGCTTCGGGCGGGTAAGGCCCGATCTTGGCACGCATCGTCTTCCAATCGATCGGAACTCCGGGCACGTCGTCTCTCCGAGGGCGTGGGCCGTCTTCTCCATCGGCACGCCGGCCGCTCGGCCTTTGTGCGATCTTGTCAAGGATGAATGCTATCGGGCCAATCCGCGCCGGGAAAGTGCGACGGGTTTTGACTTTGTTCCGCTGACGAACGGCGACCCAACCTCGATGAAGCGCAGGCGTCGGCGTGCCCAGTGGCCGGCGTAGGCGACGCCGATCCGTGGTGTGCGGGCGATCTTGCCGGGGCGTTGGCCGGATTCGATCCAGAGTCGATCGGAGGAGGTCAGGTCGGCGGCGTTGAGGGCGCGGTCGATGGCGAGGGCTTGGCAGAGGCGGGCGGGACCACGGGCGAGATCAAGATCGGGCGCGCCGCCTCGGCGTGTGCGCATTGAATCGATGCCTTGGACGGGGCGGATTGCGCGAACGAGGACGGCCTCGGGGACGTTGGTCCGGGCGCAGACGACGTTGAAGCACCAGTGCATGCCGTAGGTGAAGTAGACATAGGCCGTGCCGGCGTCGGCGTACATCGCTTCATTGCGGGGAGTTCGGCGGGCGTTGAAGGCGTGGGAGGCGCGGTCGTTGACGCCGACGTAGGCCTCGGTTTCGACGATGACACCGGAGAGGCGCGTGGCGTCGTCGAGGATGCGGACCAATCGCGTGCCGAGGAGGTTTGGTGCGAGATCGGCGGCCGGGATTGCGAAGAAGTCTCGGGGCAGGCGTTGATCAGGCATATGCGTGCAGGCCGGGCAGGAGCAAGTTGACGCCGAAATAGGTCCAGATCATGACGATGAATCCGACGACGCTCATCCAGGCGGTCAGCAGGGCCTTGTTCTTGACGGCGGTGAAGCGGAGGTGGATGACGATGAGATAGACGATCCAGGTGACGAGGGCCCAGGTCTCCTTGGGATCGAAGGCCCACCAGCGTCCCCAGGAATGATCGGCCCACCACGCGCCGAGCAGGATGCCGACGCCGAGTGTCCAGAAGGCGAGTTGCAGCACGGTCATCTGGGCGCGATCGAGATCGTGCAGCACGCGAGCGCGCCCCGCGGGGGCGTTGTTGCTCGCGGCGACGGCGGCGCCGGAGAGC
>JABWBC010000048.1 GCA_013360695.1 Phycisphaerales bacterium | reverse complement strand
GCTGCGCGAGCGCTTCGAGCGGCGAGACGCGCGAGGCCTGCCACGCGGGATACGCCGAGCCCAGGATGCCCGCGAGCAGGCAGCCGAACGGCGAGAGCAGGACACCGGTCCACGAGAACGCGAAGCCCGAGGGGAGCACGTCACGAAAAACCGTGACGAGGACCCATGCGGCGAGGATGCCCAAGGGCACGCCGATCACCGCGCCGCCGGCGCCGACGAGCACGCCGACGAGCATCTGCGACCACGCGAGCTGGGCGCGCGTGCCGCCGATGCAGCGCAGCACCGCCAGCTCGCGCTGCTTCTCGGTCACGCCGGTGGTGATGCCGGTCGTGACGATGAAGGACGCGGCGAGGAATGCCATGATCGAGGCGAGCGCGAAGCCGAGCTGGTTGGCCTGCATGTTCTTGGACAGGCCGCTGGTGATCTTCGCGGTCGTCTGGACGAGCAGGCCTTCGGGCACGCGCGACCTGGCCTCTTCGGCGAGCCTGGTCGCGTCGACGCCGGCGCGGACCACGACGTCGATCTGCGTGAGGCGGCCTTTCTTCCCCGCGAGCTCCGCCAGCGCGCCGCGCTCGAGGAACACCTCGGGCCTTCCGAACGCGATCGGCGACTTGCTGATGCCGACAACGGTGAGCTTCACGGGCTCGCGCAGCGGCCTGACGAACTCGAGCACCGAGCCGAGCCGCACCTTTCGCTCACGCGTGAGTTTCTCGGCCTCGTCCTTGCTTTCGACGAATTCCGGGCCGGCGTTGGTGTCGTCCGCGGCGGCGGAGAGCAGGCCGGGCAGGGCGGCCATCACGCTGGCGGTGCCGGGCTCGGGCGTCTTTCCGAACGCGACCTGGCTCGCCTGATCGATCACGATCTCGCCCGGTCCCTTGGGCCAGCGGCCTTCGACGAGTTCCATGGGGCGCACTCGCGATTCGGACTCGATGTTGATGCCCTGCGCCATGGGCGTCTGGCCCATCACTCGTTTCTGGCGCTGGAAACCGTTGCGCGTCGGGTCCTTGGACTCGGTCCATTCGTAGCGCACGAACCGGAGCGAGAGGCTGGAGGTGAAGCGGGCGCTGACGTGATCGACCTCGGGCCAGCTCGCGACGCGATCGGCGAGCGAGGCGTCGAAGTCTCCGCCGCCGGAGCGTGAGGTGACGCGGAGATCGGCCTTCCCGAAGGTGGAATCGAGGCGCGAGCCGATGGCGCCCTGCACCGATGCAAGGGCGAAGGCGATCGCGGTGATGAGCGTCGCGCAGAGGGCGACGACCGCGACGAGGAGCGCCGAGCGGCTAAGCCGCGCCGACACACTGTTGATAGCGAGCCGCCACGCCGCCCGCATCGAGGCCCTCCGATTCAATGGTTCCGGTTACTTGGCCGTCCTTGAGCACGAAGACGCGCCGGCAGTGGGCCGCGGCGGCGGGTTCGTGCGTCACCATGAGCACCGTGATGGCGCGTTCCCTGGCGAGTTCTCCGAGCAAGGTCCAGAGCTGTTCGCTGCTCGCCGAATCGAGATTGCCCGTGGGCTCGTCGGCGAGCACGAGCGCGGGCGAGAAGAGCAGGGCGCGGGCGATGGCGACGCGCTGCTGCTCGCCGCCCGAAAGCGCGTCGGGGCGGTGCGAGGCGCGCGTGGCGATGCCGAGGCGATCAAGGAGTTCGGCGCTGCGCGCGGAAAAGGCGTGCGGATCCTCGCCCGAGAGCAGGCCGGGCAGCTCGATGTTCTCTTTCGCGGAGAGAGTCGGGATGAGGTTGAACTGCTGGAAGACGATGCCGATGCCGCGGCGACGGAACTCGGTCGCGTCACGCTCGCTGAGCGTGTGGAGGGCGCGATCGCCGAGCCAGATCTCGCCGGAATCGGGGCGGTCGAGGGTGGCCAGGAGGTGGAGCAGGGTTGACTTGCCGCTCCCGCTGGCGCCCATGATGGCGTAGAAGCCGGGGGCGTCGATGGAGAGGTCCACGCCGCGGAGGGCGGGAACTTCCCGCCCGCCGATTCGATAGGACTTGTGGACCTTGGCGCAGCGCAGCATCACCAGAAGAACGCTCCGACGAGGGGTTCAATGCACCACGATCTTCGCCGGCCGCCTCTTCCGCGATTCAAGTTACGCCGGGTGGGCCGCGTCGTACTTGGCGGCGTCCATCATGCCGGCGAGCTTCGACTTATCGGTCACCTTGACCTTGACGAGCCAGCCCTTGCCGTATGGATCGCTGTTGATGAGGGAGGGGTCGTCGCCGAGCGCCTTGTTGACCTCGACGATCTCGCCGCCGGCGGCGCAGTACACGTCGCTGGTGGTCTTGACGCTCTCGACCTCGCCGACGATCTCGCCGGCGGAGAACTTGGTTCCGGCCTTCTTCATCTCGACGTAGGTGACGTCGGTGAGCGCGTTGACGGCGAACTGCGTCAGGCCGAGCGTCAGCGTGTCGCCCTCAAGCTTGTGCCACTCGTGCGAGTCCGAATACACCCGATCCGCTGGGCTGCCCATGTCAACCTTCCGTTCCGGCGCTGGATCGGCCTCCACCGCGGCCGCCGATCCGCGCTCGTTTCAAGCCCATGCTAGGCGTGCGCAAGTCCGACCGGTCCGGTTCAAGGGCGAAACTGGCGTGCGGAACGCGCCCCCGCTACAGTCCGCCCGAACATGCTTTTGACTCTCAACGCCGCCTGCGCCGCCCCTTGGCTTACCAGCGCCCCCAAGGGCCGCACGCGCCCCCTCACCATTCTCGATCTTCCGGTGTATGCGAAGGAGAACCTGGGCCTGGCGGGCCTGTCGCTCCCGACCAATCTCCTGGCGGGATTTGACAGGCAGAAGATCGAGCAACTGCGCGAGCGGGCCGACAAGGCGGGCTGCGCGGTGCTGCTGATTTACGAGCCCGAGCCGCAGGCGTTCGCCGATCCGACGCTGGCCGACGGCGCGATCAACCGCATGAAGCGGGTGGTGCAGGCGGCCCATGTGCTGGGGTGCAACGCGGCCGCGGTGAAGGTGAAGGCCGCGGACTCACCCGCGGAGCTGGACGCCGCCGCCAAGCGGATCCGCATGGTGTCGGAGCCGGCGGAGAAGATGGATATTTCGTTGCTGATCTCGCCCCACACGGGCCTGACCAGCACGCCCGAGCGCGTGACGGACTTGATCAAAAAGGTCGGCGGGTTCCGGGTCGGCACGTTCCCGGATTTCCAGGCCGCGGCGGCGAGCAAGGACCCGACGGCGTATCTGCGCCGGATTACGCCGTACGCCTCGAGCGTGTGCGCGTCGACGGTCGCGTTCAAGGAAGGCACGCCGCCGGTGCACACGGCGTATGACCTCAACCTGATGGTGCAGGCGGTGCTGTCGGTGGGGTATGACGCGGCGCTGACGATCGACTATCGCGGGCCGGGAGACAGTACACTGGGTGTGACCCAGACCCGCGACGCGCTGCTGGCGGCTCTGAAGCTGGACGAAGTCGGCCCGACCGACGAGGAATTGGCCGATCTGGAGGCCGAACTCGGCGAGGACGACGAGGAAGACGAAGCGACCTGAAACCCCGCGGCGGCGAAGACCGGCGCGGGGCATGGATCACGCGAGGACATCCGCCGGAGCCTGATCGTGAACGCCACCCCCGCCGCCCCTGCCGCCCCTGCCGCGTCCGTCGCCCACAAGTCTCCCGCCAAGGTCGATCTGCCCCCTAAGAATCCCCTCGTGCTCCCGCACTCGCGGCCCATCATCATCACGATCGACGGCCCGGCGGGGACGGGCAAGTCGTCCGTCGCGCGCACGCTCGCCAAGCACCTGGGACTGGACTTCCTCGACACCGGCGCGATGTACCGCGCCGCCGCCGCCATCGTCATCGATCACCAGATCGATCCCAACGACGTCGACGCGATCGTGGCCCAGGTTCACAGCGCCGACCTGCACTTTGACTGGAAGACCGATCCGCCGACGATCATGGCCTGGGACAAGCCGATCGCGGCACGCATCCGCGACGCGGACGTGACGGCCATCGTTTCGCCCATCGCGGGCATCGCGGAGCTGCGGCGGCTCATGGTCGGCGAGCAGCGCCTGATCGCGCACGACCACCCGCGCCTGGTCACCGAAGGGCGCGACCAGGGAACAGTCGTGTTCCCCGACGCGGCGGTGAAGTTCTATCTGGATGCGACGCCGGAGGTCCGGGCGACGCGCCGGGCCGACCAGCTCAAGGCCGCGGGGAGGACCGCGGACTTTGCCGAATTGCTCCGCGACATCATCGCGCGGGACCAGTCCGACTCCACGCGTTCGGACGGACCGCTGCGGGCGCCGCCGGACGCGATACGCATCGATACATCCGCAATGACATTCGAACAGGTGGTGGAGACCCTGGAGCGGGAAGTTTGGGCCCGGGCGTCAAAGTAGGGGCCTTCTGACCCGTCCCGGCGTGTTGCATACGCTTGGCAGTCCGTCGGCAGGGCGTTTGCCCGTCGCCCGACGCACGGAGGTCTTCCATGGAAGCATTCGAGCAACTCAAGAGATTGATCGCCGACATCGAGGCGGACATCGCCAAGGCCGAGGGCGGCAACAAGGCCGCGGGCACCCGCGTTCGCCAGGTGATGCAGGACATCAAGAACGCCGCCCAGGACATCCGCGCCAAGATCCTGGAGATTCGCGATGCAGGAAAGCAGGGCTGAGGCGCCGGCGGCCCGGCACGGGCTTTTGTTCGATCTCAACGCGATCGACCTTTCGGCGCGTGTGCGCTCGAAGGCCGACATCGAGTCGTTTCTCCCCCACCGCGGGCAAATGTCGTTGCTTGACGGCGTGATCTGGGAGCACGCGGAGTTTCTGCAGGCGGTCGCGATCAAGCACGTTCGGGACGACGAGTTCTGGGTCGCGGGGCACTTCCCCGGACACCCGACGTTCCCGGGCGTGATGATGATCGAGGCCGGGGCGCAGCTGGCCTGCTACCAGTTCATGGCGCGCAAGTGCGGGCCGACGCTTGTGGCATTCCTGCGGATCGAGAGCGCGGCGTTCCGTGCCGCGGTCGCGCCGGGCGAAGACCTTTACCTCCTGTGCCGCGAGGTGAAGGTCGGTCGGCGTCAGTTCGTCTCCGACATCCAGGGCGTGGTGCGCGGGCAGCTGGCCTTCGAGGCCCGCATCAGCGGCATGGTGACGGCGAAGTAATTCGCGTCGTGCCGTTCAGCTTCTCCGCCCCATTTGCGATTTGTCAATTCGCGATTTTACGATCTGTGTTCCATGCCCACCTACCCGCTGCTGTTTGAGCCGCTCTTCTTCGCCAAGGTCTGGGGCGGGCGCGCCCTCGAGCATCTTTCCAAGCCCATCCCGCCGCGTGAGAACATCGGCGAGTCGTGGGAGCTGGCGGACCTTGCGTCGACGTCGTCGGGCGGCGCTGGCGGCGGTTCGGCGCGGTCGATCATCGCCAACGGGTCGCTGCAGGGGCGATCGCTGAATGATGCCGTGGCGCTGTGGAAGACCGACCTGCTGGGCGTGACGCCCGCGACGCCGGCGGGATGCTTCCCGCTGCTGGTGAAGTTCCTGGATGCGCGCGAGAACCTCTCCGTGCAGGTGCATCCCAGCCCCGCCTACGCCCGCTCGCACCCCGGCGCGCATCTCAAGACCGAGAGCTGGTACATCCTCCACGCCCGGCCCGGCGCGGTGATCTACAAGGGCATCAAGCCCGGTGTGTCGCGAGAAGAGTTCGCGGCCCACGCCCGCGCCAACTCGCCCGAGATCGTCGACGACATGATCGCGCTGCCCGCGATCCCCGGCGAGTGCCACAACCTCCCCAGCGGCACGGTGCACGCGCTCGGCGCTGGTGTGCTGGTCGCGGAGGTGCAGACGCCCAGCGACACGACGTTCCGCCTCTATGACTGGGGACGCACGGGGCGCGAGCTGCACACCGAGCCGGCGCTGGAGTGCTCCGATTTCTCCATGCCGCCGCCCGCGGCCAGGCTCGGCGCGGGCCGGTCCTTCGCCACCCTGGTGACGACCGAGTTCTACACGATCAACGAGCTCTCGCTGCGCGCGGGCGAGTCGCACGCCGTCGTGAGCGCGGGCTCGGAGGCGCGATCGCGCCCCGTGGTGGTGATCACGCTCTCGGGGCATGCACGGCTTGAATCACCGAGCGGCGTGACGTCGCTCATGACGGGCTCGACGTGCCTGATCCCCGCGAACCTGGCGGGCGCTTCGCGGATCATCGCGGAAGCCGACGCGCGATTGCTGGCGGTGCCGGTCGGGGCGTGAGCACGGCCCCGGCGCGTTGGTCCACCATTCCCGCGTCCCGATTCTCGGCCCTTGGCCTTCGTTCCCCGTTATCACGCGGCGAGAGGTTCGCGTCGTGCCACCTGTAGCGATGGCGCGTGGCGCGAGCCCCCGCTGATGCTCAAGTTCCGCGCGCTCGGGCCGCCTCGCCGCGGAATCGGTGTAGGTTTCGCTTGGTTTGTCGGCTGGTTCGTCGACTGGTTTGGCATCGGTGCGCCGGTCGTTGGCGTCGCGCTCGCACGCACGGGCACGGCGGCGGCGTGCCGCGCCTTGATCGGGAGGTCACATGTACAAACTCGCGCTCATGGCGGTGCTCGCGTCGGCGGGCGTCGCGTTCGCCGGACCTGTGCAATCACATCACGCGGCGGGATCGCACGCATGGATGCCGCTCAACCCCGCGCGGGGCGTGCTGTGGGATCAATCGATCGCCAGCGGAAACGCCACGGTCGACCAGAACTTCCCCGACTTCCCCGATTACTCCAGCGGCATGGTCGATGACTTTTCGACCGTTGCCCAAGCCTGGAACATCACCAAGGTCACGACGTACTACACGCGCGGCGTGGGCAACTGGAGCGACGGCGTCGCCCAGGCCGAGCTCTCGCTGTTCAGCAAGGTCGGTTCCATTCCCGGCGAGCCCGACCTTGTCGGGAATCTCGGCCTGGTTGACGTGTCGCTCGCCAGTTCGCTGGATGGGCAGGCGTGGGCCGTCACGGCGGACACGTCCTCCATCGCGGCGCTTCAGAACATCAGCGGCGAGTTCTGGATCGGGCTGACGCCCGTGGCGGCATTCGGATCGTTCGGGCAGGAGTTCCACCTGCTGTCGGCCTTGCCGACGGTGGGCGGCGGGTCGGCGATCCGAAACGCCGGCGGCGCGTTCGGGTTTGGAACGGGCTGGACCGATGCCGGCTCGCTCGACCTTCAGCCCGGGGCGGACATGCTCTTCACTCTGGAGGGTCAGATCGTGCCCGGCCCCGGGGCGGCGGCGTTTCTGGCTGGTTGTCTGGCAAGCCTTGGGGGTCGGAGAAGGAAACGACTGAACTGATTCGTGCAATGATTGCACGAGCGAGAGGCAAACGCATCTCGAACTCTGTTGTTTATTGCGGCGTGTTCATAAAGGTCAGGCTCCATTACTTGAGAATTTGCAAGGGAAAACTCTGGGTGGTTTATCGGACGCTTGGGCCGCGACAATAAGACCGGTCATTTACCCGGCAAAACAGTGGAACCGGGGTTGGCGCGGGCGTCCTAGGCTGGTATCTTGAGTCCTAAAGGCTGGTTCCTGTTTCCAAACTGCTGGTGGAGGGTTGCCCCGTGCGGGGTAAATCACCGGCTGCATGGAACCCGCTTGATTAGAGAGTGAGATTCACATGAAGACTGTTGCTGCGCTTTTCGTCGTTGCGCTCGCGGGCACCGCGATCGCCGGTCCCGTCAACACCGGTGGCACGTTCTCGGGCTCGGCCACGCTGAACAACAACCGCGCGATCCTGTGGGATCAGAGCACGACCGCGTTTGCGAACGCCGTCGACCAGGACTTCCCCGACTTCCCGACCTTCTCGACCGGCATGGTGGATGACTTCTCGACCGGCGGGAATACCTGGAACGTCAACACCGTGGTGACGTACTACACCTTCGGTTCGGGCATCTGGCCGGCCAGCTGCACCGCGCAGCTGAGCCTCTTCAGCAAGAGCGGCAGCTCCCCGACCGGCGCTGACAGCGTCGGCAACCTGGGCTCGGTCTCCGCGACCATCGTCAACCTCGGCAGCGCCCTCGCGGTCGTCGCTGACACCTCGGGCGTCGGTGCCCTCCAGGGCATCAATGGCGACTACTGGATCGGCCTCACCCCCACCCTCGCCTTCGGCACCTACTTCCAGGAGTTCCACCTGACTTCGGCCCTTGCCGATAACGGCGATGGCGCCTACCTGCGTAACGCGGGCGGCGGCTTCGGCATCGGCACCGGCTGGACCGACCAGGGCATCTTCTCCGGCGACCCCGGCGACATGCTGTTCACCCTCGATGGTGACGTGGTTCCCGCTCCGTCGGCCGCGGCCCTGCTCGCCCTCGGCGGCGTGTTCGCCGGCCGTCGTCGCCGCTAATTGAATGACGCGGCTTGCCGCGTCCAACAGTTCGCTTGAAACCCGCGAGGGCGCTCGAATCTCGAGCGCCCTCGTTGTTTTTGGGAATGCCTTCGGTCTCAGCACCCCGACTCGAAGGCGCTGGCGAAGAGGTCGTAGTCGTCGCCGTTGACGAAACCGTCGTGGTTAAGGTCGGCGAGCAAGCTGCCTTCTTCAAAGGCGCTGGCGAAGAGGTCGAAGTCATCGCCGTTGACGAAGCCGTCACCGTTGAAGTCGGAAAGGCACCCGGAGCCGACGACGACGACCGAGCCGGCGCAACCGGGCGAGAGGGATGTGGTGCCGAAGGTGATGCCGCCGGAGCCGATGGTGTAGGCGGGATCGAAATAGACCTCGAGGCGATCGCCGGCGTAGTTGATCTGGGCGCCGAATTGCGGCGCGCGGGGCGCGAGGCGCTGGAAGAGGGCCTGGCAGATGATCGGGCCGTCGGTCTGGAAGTTGAGTTCCTGGGCGGACACGACCACGGTGAGTTCTCCCACGTCGGTGACGATGCCGGCGGTGAACTCGGCGGGGAGGCCGGTGGGGTCGATGGGATCGAACGAGCCCTGGAAGCCGACCTTGGCCTCGCGGACGTTCTTGCCGACGACGTCGTCCTTCTTTTCGCCGGTGTCGCCGGGGTTGAAGGTGACCTCGGTGCCGTCGGCGAGGTGCTTGATGGTGAGCTGGTTGCCGCCGGCGCCGTTGTCGGCGACGTCGTAGCCCTTGGCGATGAGGGCGTCGCGGATGGCGTTGCGCTTCCACTCGGCGGACTTGTCGACGGGGATGTCGACCGTGACGTCCGCGCCGGGCTTGATGTGGACGGTGACCTTGGTGTCCTTGGTGTTGGTGGGCTTGGAGAAGGCCATCGAGACGCTCTCGGTCGCCAGGGCCGAGCCCGCGGCCAGGACGATCGCCGCGGCCATTCCGAGCTTCATCGTGTTCATCAGACGTGCCATGGTGTGCTCCTTGTTTGCGTTGCCCCGCACGGCGCGGAGCCGGAGTGGAAGCGACGCGGAGCGCAAGCGGTCACGGTTGGGAAAGACACTTCCCGGCGTGGCCGCGTTGTTTATTGTCGCGGGTTCGCGATGATGAGGGCATTGGGGCATGGCGGATCGGAAGTGGCGGAGTGGTCAGGTGGTCAGGTGGTCAAATGAAAAAGTGGCAGAGTGGCACAGTGGCGACAATCCACCTGACGTGATCGAATCCACGCAATGACGATCCGGCTGCCTCGCTGTTTCGCTGCCTTATTTTGGCAACTTGGCCATTTGCTGATTTGGCGATTTGCCCCGCACTCGCTGTCTCGCTTTTCCCTGATGCCCGGAGCCTTGCTTTACAGCATCCCCTTCATGCCGAGCGCCTTGCGGAGAGACGCGAGCTGCCCGGCGTGGAAGCCGTTGTGGAATCCCATGCGTGAAGCGAGGGCGGCCAGCGCCATCTCGCGCGGGCCCCACTTGGTGGTCGTGGCGAGCTTGTCGTCGCTCGCCGCCCGCACGGCCGAGACAAGGCGCGCGGCGGCCTTTGAGAAAATCTCGCGGCAACGTGCGTCGCTCGGGTACGCGCTCGCGTCAGCGGTGGGAACGGAGTCCTTCGCGACGCCCTCGATGCCAAAGCGAGCCGCGTCGCCGCGCGTGGCGGGCACGAAGTCGGATTCCGGGAGCGGGCCGGCGTCGAATCTCTCCGCGGCCCGGTGCATGACGAACGCGAGGTGCCCGACGGTCCACGCGAAGTGATTGGGCAGGCCCGGCGCCTGGCTGGTCCGGTTCGAGTCGTCAAACCCCGTAAAGAAGAGCTCGGTCGCCTGGCGCGAGCCGTCGATGGCGTCCGCGAGCACGTTGGATTTGTCGCTCATGGGTGAAGTTCTCCGGTGTTTCGCTTCGTGGCTTCGTGACGTCGAGACTTCGTGACTTCCTCTCACGGATTCGGCCTGGCCGTCACACGGCGCAGGTTCATCAGGGCCGCCTCCATCTTGACCGGCTCAACGCGCAGCTCGTAGCGCCCCTCGCGAAGACTCACGCTCCCCGCGATCTGGCGCGAGAAATCGGTCCAGCCCTGAGTCACCTTCACGCTCGTTTCCAGCGTCGCCTCGGCCTTGCCGTTCTGCACGAACTCGATGCGGTACGTCCCGCCGTTGCCCGGCGCGCAGGCGCTCTCGACCTCGATCGCGTACGTGCCCGCCTTGGAGACCTCCACGTTCCACTTCACGGAGTCCTTGGCGTCCATCCACCAGCCGATGGCGTTCTTGGGCTCGCCCTCGAAGCGGGCGGTCTTGCCGACGACCTCGGCGTCGACGGCCATGGCGCTCAGCACGCCGTCCGCGCCCATCTTCACCGGCTTCTCGAAGACCTGGGGCTCGCCCTCGACGACGAGCTTTACGACGGTCGCGTGCGGGTTGCGGGGCGAGTTGCCGACCTTGATGGCGATGTCGTCGCCGTCGCGCCGCGCCATGGTCTCGCCGCCGCCGAAGATCGACGCGGAGAGCGCCTTGTTGGTGAGGCCCGGGACGCGCAGGATGCCGTCGCTGGGCCAGTCGAAGACGCAGAGGTACAGCGCGGTGTTCTTGCCGTCGGCCTTGGCGGTCGCGCGGCCCCACGCGAGCTTCTTGAATGGTCCGGCGTGCGTGCCATAGATCGCCTCGGCGTTCACGTCGATCCACTTGCCGACTTCGGCGAGGCGTTCGACGGACTCCGGCGGGATGACGCCCTCGCTGGTGGGCCCGACGTTGAGGAGGAAGTTGCCGCCCTTGCTGGAGGTCTCGATCAACATGCGGACGAGCGTGGTCGCGGATTTCCAGTTGTGGTCGCTCTTCTTGAAGCCCCACGTGTCGTTCATGGTCATGCAGGATTCCCAGTCGACTCCGGGCATCCCGGTCGCGGGGATTTCCTGCTCGGGCGTGCCGTAGTCGCCGGCGAAGCCCGCGTCGCTCATGCCGGCCATTCCGCCGCGGCCTTTGTCGACGCGGTTGTTGACGATCACGCTCGGGGCGAGCTTTCGGCACAGGTCATAGAGAGGCTGGCCCTGCTCGTGTGTCCAGGTGTTCTCCCACTCGCCGTCGAACCAGAGGATGCCGGTCTTCGGGAAGTTGGTCAGGAGTTCGCTCACCTGCCCGCGCAGGTGCTCGACGTACTTCGGGAAGTCGGCCTTCACGTCCGGGCGCGGGTCCCAGGGGCGGCGGGGCAGGTAGTCGGGGTGGTGCCAGTCCATGATCGAGTGATAGAAGCACATGGTCATGCCCTGCTTCTGGCACTCGTCGTAGAGCTCGCGCAGGATGTCGCGCTTGAAGGGCGAGGCGTCCATTACGTCGTAGTCGGTGAGCTTGGAATCCCAGAGGCAGAAGCCGTCGTGGTGCTTGCTGGTGATGACGATGTACTTCATCCCCGCGCGCTTGGCGGTGGCGACCCACTCCTTGGCGTTGAATTTCACGGGGTTGAACTGCTTGGCGAGCGGCTCGTATTCCGCGACGGGGATCTGGGCCGAGTTCATGATCCACTCGCCGATCCCGCCGACTTCCTTGCCCTTCCACTCGCCCGCGGGGATGGCATAGAGCCCCCAGTGGATGAACATGCCAAAGCGGGCCTCGCGGAACCACTTCATGCGCGCGTCGCGCTGGGCTGGGGTTTCGGACGAGGATGCCTGGGCCGAGGGCTGGGCCGCCGCCGGTTCGCTCGAGGTCGAGGGCGCGGCCGCGGTGGCGCTGGCGGTCGCTCCGAAGGTGATGCCCGCACAGACGGGGCCTTGTGCGGCTTCGAGTTGGAACTCACGCGCCGCCGCGAGCGTGCCCCACGACACCAGCCCCGCGACGCAGGCCAATCCCGCCGCCGTCCGCATCGCCCTTCCCCGCATCATCCCGAGCATGTTCATGGTTGATCTCCCGGCGCCGATTTCTCGGCGGCGCGAGCATACACGAGCGCCCACGAGACGTGTATGCTGGTGCGACGGATTCCCCTTGTGCGTCGCGGCGTGTTCCCACAGCCGCCCGCACGGCCCTTCACGCGCCGCCGCGCTCTTCCCGCGCGGCCAACGCACGCGAGAAAACCCATGACGACATCCCAAGCTCCCGCCGCATTCCAGGCCGACGCCCCGTCCCCTTTCCTCAAGCTCGCCACGATGATGTTCCTCCAGTTCTTTGTCTGGGGCGCGTGGTATGTCACGATGGGCCCGTACATGGGCGCGGTCGGGCTGGGTGATTCGATCGGTCACGCCTACACGGTCGGTCCGATCGCGGCGATTCTCTCGCCCTTCTTCCTGGGCATGATCGCCGATCGCTTCTTCGCCTCGCAGAAGGTGCTGGCGTTCCTGCACATCCTGGGCGGCCTTGCCCTGGCCGCGGCGCCGACGCTCGCGAAGATGTCGGTGGACGCGGCGGCGGCGCACCCGCTGGCGGAGGGGGCGGCCAAGCCGTTCCTGAATACGCACCACCTTCCGTACCTGGGCGCGCTGCTGGTCCACATGCTGTGCTACATGCCGACGCTGGGGCTGACCAACTCGATCTCGTTCGCGCACATCAAGCACCCGGAGAAGGAGTTCCCGGTGATCCGGGTGCTGGGCACGATCGGGTGGATCATCGCGGGCTTTGCGGTCGGGTTCGCGATGCAGTTCATGGTGCCCGCGACCGTGGCGGCCGACCAGTCCGCCGAAGCCGTGGCCGCCGCCGCCAAGGCGACGGAGACCGCGCGGGCCTCCTCGCCTCTGTTCTTCTACATCGCGGGGGCCTCGAGCGTGCTGCTCGGGCTGTTCTCGTTCGCGCTCCCGCACACGCCCCCGCCGGCGGCGGGCAAGGCCGTCCGCGTGAGCGAACTGCTCGGCGGCGACGCGATCTCGCTCCTCAAGAACCCGAGCTTTGCGGTGTTCGCGCTCTGCTCGCTGCTGATCTGCGCTCCTTTGGCGGGCTATTACAGCTTCGCGGCCACCTTTGCCGGCGCGTCGGGGATCAAGAACGTCGCGGTCACGATGACGTTCGGCCAGATGTCGGAGATCGTGTTCATGCTGCTCATGCCCGCGTTCTTCGCGCGCCTGGGCGTCAGGTGGATGCTGCTGGTGGGCATGCTCGCGTGGGCGGCCCGCTACGCGCTCTTCGCCGCCGCCGCCCCCACCAGCACGCAGTGGATGATCCTCGCGGGCATCATCCTGCACGGCATCTGCTACGACTTCTTCTTCGTCACCGGCTTCATCTACGTCGACAAGAAGGCCCCCAAGGAGATTCGCGCGCAGGCCCAGGGCTTCCTGGTCCTGATCACGCAGGGCCTGGGGCTCGGCCTGGGCGCACAGGCGTTCGGGCGTCTGGTCGGGCACTACACCGACGCCACCACCAAGGCCGTCGATTGGAAGTCCGTCTGGACCTTCCCCGCCATCGCGGCGGCGGCGATCATGGTGATCTTCTTCGTGGGCTTCTGGGACAAGGACAAGAAGAACGACGCGCAGGCGTGAGCAACGCGCCGTCGCGCGCCACCGATCTCGGCCTTGCAACATCGGCGCGACCACCGTGTCCGCACGCGACATCAGAATGAGTGCATCAGCACCCAAACCACCATCGGCGGCATGAAGACCACGACTTCGGTGAGTAAGACCCCGCCGAACAATCCGAGCAGCGCCATCCCGATGCGACGAAATACGCCCGATGCGCTTCGCTGCAACGCCCAGGCCGTGTAGATGCAGTTCCACGCGAGCCCGATCGAGAAAAACACTTCGCTCGCCGTCGAATTGGGAAAGCCGAATTCACCGTGCCCCGGGAAAGCCCAGGCCACGCTCGCCACCAACACACCCGGCACAAGCGGCCAGGCTTCAGCCCAGAACCCACGTTGGCGATGTGGTTTGCCCATACTCAGCCTTTGTGGTCTTCGAGCCCCCATCATCCCGTCACTCACGCGGACAAAGTCACACGAAGAAGAACCTCACCGCCATCGGCACAAACCACGTCGCCGAAGCGCACAGAAACCCGATGACCACCCCGAACACCGCCAACTCGAAGCGCCGATACGGGCTCGGCGCGCCGCGCTGCATGGCCCACGCCGTCAGCACGCAACTCCAGAACATGCCGATGATGAGGAACGCGAGGCTGGCGGTCGCGCTCGGCCCCAGCCCGAACTGATCGCGATCCGGGAGCAACCAGCCGATGCTCGCGATCGCCATCCCGGGCAGCGGCAGCCAGACCTTCGCGAAGAAGCCACGATATCGCTCTGACTCATGCACGCCGCTTCACCGTTCTCGATTCCTTCGAGTTTCGTGTGCTCCGCGTCTCACATCTGCTCCGCGCTCACTGCGATCTCTGCATGCAACTTCTTCTCTGCGGCCCTCGGAGTTCTTTCGATCGCGCCGAGCATGGCCACTCACCCGAATGCCGAATCACGAATGCCGAATGCCGTGACTTCCTGTCGCCCTTCGAGTTCAACTCTTCTCCGCGCGCTCCGCGATCTCCGCTGTGGACCCTCTTCTGCTCACGCCCCGCCGGGCCCCAGCGTGATCGCGTTCTTGCCCTGGCGCTTGCTCTCGAGCGCCAGGAGGTCCGCGTGGCGCAGCAGCTCCTCGGCCGAGCGCCCGTCCCACGGGAACGTCGACATGCCGCCCGACACCGTCAGCGTCCCCGGCGCATCCAGCCCCAGCTTCGGGAACCGCTTCTGACGGATCTGCTCCTGAAACCGGGCCGCGATCTCCTGCACGCTCGACGGGTGCTTGCTCCCCGGGTTCCGCGGCCCGCCCGGCTCATAGAACACCACCGCGAACTCGTCGCCGCCGATCCGGCACACGCGGTCGCTCGGGCGGATCACGCTGGTCAGCAGCCTTACCACCTCGACCAGCACCCCGTCCGCCGCCACATGCCCGTAGCGCTCGTTGAACCGTTTGAAGTCGTCGATGTCGAAGACCAGCACCGAGAGCTGGTGCCGCGCCTTGGCCGATTGCTCGATCGCCGCCGACAGGAATCGCTCGAAATAGCGCCGGTTCCACGCGCCCGTCAACGCATCGGTAAATGCGGCCCGGCGCAGCTCGCCCTGCTGACGCGCCAGCTTCAGCCAGCCCGACAGCCATGCGCCCGTCGCCCGCAGCGTCGCGCTGTCGATCCGCACGCCGCTCAGCACGCCCACGATCGAAACGCCGTCGTTGACCTCGACCGTGCCCGCGGCCGTGGGAAGCGGAACCTCGAGCCCCGCGCCCAACCCCACTCCCATGCCAACCCCGACGCCAACCCCGGCCGGAGCGCCGTTCGCGCCCACGCTGAACGAAAGCGTCGCGTCGCCCGTCCGCGTCCGCGCGATCTCGATCGCGGGTCCCAGCACTTCGCGCCCCTGCAGCACGTTCTGCACCAGAACCTCATCGCCACCTGCGCTCGCGGCCTCGTTCACAACCGAAGCCGGCCCTCGCGCCGGCGCCACGGGCGCGGGCCGAATGACCGAAGCGTTCTCGATCTGCCGCGCGATCCCGCCGTCAAGCTCGTCGTCGCGATCCTCGCTCATCGGTGGCGCCGGCACAACCGCGACCAAATCCGCCGCCATACCCAGGATCGCCCGCTTGGCCCCCGCCGCGTCGCTCCGCGCCGAGATCACGCCGTCATACGGCACACCGCTCAGCCCCGTCTCGGCGACGCGCAGCACGCGCACCAGGGGCTGCACGCGCCGCAGGCCGCGAACGAACTCCTCGGCCTCGATCATGCCCAGCCCGGCGTCCTTGCCCGCGTTCTCGCGCAGCGCTGGGTCCGCGTCGGGCCCGATGATCACGACGGCATCACGCGGCGAATCCTGATCGATGGGCGACGACAGCTCGCCGATCGCGTCGAAGGTTGTTGCGACGCGCGTGACCTCAAGCTCCGCATCGCCTCGCAGCGCGCTCTCGAGCCCCGTGCGCCCGACGAGGATCACCCGCCGCCCGCTGGCGGTGGAGAGATCGACCGCGCGCCGGTGCCGCGCGTGCTGGTCGCCTGGTTGTGAGCGAGATGCCCCTGCCACGTCCTCTCCCTGCCCCGCGCGGTCCCGCGCGATCACGTGTCGGGCTCCGCCCCGCCGCACACCTTCATTGTCCTCTTATTCAGTACGAAATGCACGCCCCGGTGGATCGGGATCGAGCAACATCGCAAGTTCTTCACCCGTGAGCATTCCCCCCATGCCGCCCGTGGGGGCCGGGATATCCCCGGGACGCGGGTTCTCGGACTCTTCCTGGCTCGGCGGCAGCGTCCCCTCGCCCGCCAGACGCAGCGACGGCCTCCCCTTTCCAAGGAACATCTCCGCCACGTCGTCCGCCTGCTGGGCCACGCTCGGCGAACTCGTCGGCACGGGCGCGCTCCCAGAACTCGCGGCCTTGGCATCGCCCGCACCCGTCGCGCTTTGGCCCTCGGCCTTGATCGCGCTCGGCGTCGCCCGATTCGCCCCCGCCCCGCGCTCAATCAGCTTCTTCCCCGCGCCGGGCTTCACCACCACCTCGAGCCCCGCGCCCCAGCGCGCGATGTCCGTCGAATCCGCGGCCCGCAATCGGCGCGAGGGCTCGTCGAACCACCAGCACACCACCCGAGTCTCCAGCCGCGGCGCGTACTCGCTCGCGGCCGAATACGCCGCGGAAAGATGATCGAGATTTGTCGGATCGGTGACGATCAGCACGATGATCCGCGGGCGGGACGAGTTCGCTTCAAGCCCGGCATGCTTCCCCAACCCCGCGCGCGGCTCATGTTCGCTTTGGCCGTCATGCCTCGCCCCCGCGCCAAGCTCGACCAACCCCTCGCGGGCCAGCGCGCACAACTCGCCCACCGCCTCGTGGGCGCTGGCGGCGTGCGCGACGTGAAATCCGCGCTTCTCGAGAACGCCAACCAGCTCCTCGGGCGCGTGCCGCCCCCGGGGCGTCCAGATCACACAACGATCGGTCGGCTCCGCCGAACGCGTCTGCATGACGGAATCCTACCGCGCCCGGGGGTGGTGCGTGTAAAGGGGCTTGCGGGGCCAAGGGTGGGAATGAGAAGCCACGAGGGATGCCCGCCCCGCGACTCAGCGTGATTTCACGCCGACATGAAGCGTCGCTCCGACACGAATCGGCTCGCCACTTGCCACGCACGCGAACCCCCGTCACTTCCCCGCCGCCCGCGTGTACATCTCGACATACCGCGACAGCACGCTCGCCTCGTCGAGCCAGGAAAACACATGCGATCGGGCCGCGACGCTCATCGCGTGTCGCTTCGACGCATCCGAGAGCAGCATCGCGATCGCACCCGCGAACGTGCTCGCGCTGGCCTCGGTCACGATCGCGCCGCCCGACGATTCCAGTTCCGGCCAGATGTCCACGCCCCGCGTCGTTACCACCGGCGTGCCGCACGCCATCGCTTCCGCCAGCACCAGCCCAAAGTTTTCCTGGCTGGTCGGGAGCGCGAACACGCTCGCGGCCTGGTACAGCGACAATTTCATCTCCCCCGTCACCAATCCCGGAAACTCCACGCGGTCTTCGACCTTCATCGCCCGCGCCCTCTCGCGCAGCGACGCGACATACGCCTCGTCGCCCGGCCCTGCGAGCACGAAGCTCGCGCGAACGCCTCGATCGCGCAGCATCGCCGCCGCCTCGATCAGGATGTCCGGGCGCTTCTTGGGATGCAGCCGCGAGAGAAACAGCACGATCGGCGATTCGGCTGTTGCACTCCGCATCCGCTCTCGCCGCCACAATTCCGCCCCCGGCAGCGCGCGATACGCCGCGAGATCAACCAGCGGCGGGATCACGACACCCAGCGACTTTGGGAACCACGCGCTCGATTGATCGAGCTCCGCCTGCGCGGTGCAGTGGACGCGGGCCGCGCCCGCGAAGAACTTCGCGCCCGCGAGCGCGTGGAAGATCCGTTTCTTCAGCCGCGCCTGGTTCATACACCAGTCGTCGAGCATGCCGTGCGGCGAGGCGACATATGCCTTTCCCAGCCGGCGGCATTGGGCGGCGAGCTGGATGTTCATCGGCATCCAGGCGCCGTGAAAGTGCGCGACGTCGCACCACTCGATCAGGGGCAGCACGTTCGCGATCGCGCCCGCCGACAGCACGTCCATGGGGAGTGATGGCGAGTCCATCGCCACACACCGAGGCGTGCGTGACGCGCCGCCCGCCGAAGATTCGCGCGGCGCGAGTTCTCGCTTCCACTCGTCCGGCACATCCGACACATCGGGCGACACGACCATCACCTCGTGCTCACGCGCGAGGGCCTGGGCCAGGTCGATGACAAAGCGAACCACGCCGCCCTTGGCGAGCTTCAGATTGCGGTGAACATGGAGGATGCGGAGACGAGGCATAGGGACTCGTGAGTCGTGAGTCGTGAGTCGTGAGTCGTGAGTCGTGAGTCGTGAGTCGTGAGTCGGGCGGAATACTACCGGAACAGGTGCCTTCTTCCCTGTCTCGCTGTCTCGCTGTCTCGCTGTCTCCCTGCCTCGTTCCCCTCTTCACTGCGTCTCTTCGTCTCTTCGTCTCTCCGTCTCTTCACGAATCACCCGATCCCGCACCGGCTTGGCCGGCGAGCCCACGCACACTTTCCACGCCGGCAGATCGCCGAACACGCTCGAGCGTGCCCCCACCACCGTGCCCTCGCCAATCGACACGCCTGGCCCGACGAACACGTCCGCCGCGATCCAGCAGCTCGCGCCGATCGTGATCGGCATCGGCACCAGCGGCCGCTTCGCGAGTTCGAAATCGTGCGTCGCGCCGCACAGGTACGAGTATTGCGACACGACCGTGTGCGCCCCGATCGTGATCGGCGCGACGCAGTAGCAATCGACATCGTCCGCGAGCGTCGCAAAGTCGCCCATCGTGAGGTTCCACGGCGCCCACACCCTCGCCCGCGGATACACCCGCGCCCTGGGCGAGACCTTCGCGCCGAATGAACGGAGCAGGAACGACCGCCAGCCGTGCATGGGCTTGGGGCTCAGTCGGAACAGCGTCGCGTACACCACGCCCCAGAGCACGCGCGCCAGGCGATGACCCGACGAGTGCGGGCTGGGCACGTTCGAGATATCGACCTTCGGCGTGGTCATGCGGCGCTCCCGCTCGAACCGCCGGAGTTGCTCGGGCTCGAATTACCCGCAGGCAAACCTCCCGCGCTCGCGGCGCTCTCGGGCCTCGCGCCGTTGTAAGGCCGCGGACGACGCGATTGCGCCGGATCGCCCGACGCGATCGACCAGGGCTCCAGCGGCCCGCGGATCACGGACCTCGCGCCCACCAGCACGCCCGCGGGCACGTCGATCGGCCCCTGCACCACCGAATCCGCGGCGACCCACGCATCGTCGCCGATCGTGACCGGCGCGGGCGCGACCGGCGCATCGAGCCTCGCCGCGTCCTGCGTGTACGCGTTCACCTGGCAGTATTGGCTCACCACCACGCGCGCCCCGATCGCCACCGGGGCGTGCGCGAAGATCGTCACGTCGTCGCCCAGCGCGCTCTTGCGTCCCATCGAGAGATGCCGCGGCCTGTGGATCGTGCACGAGGGCCTGATCCGCACCGTCGGATCGATTTTCGCCCCAAACGCGCGCAGCAGCCCGTTGCGGAACTTGTACCAGTTGTGGAACGAGCAGCGGAAGAGCGTCGCCTGGACCAGCGGCCAGAGGCGATCCGACATCGTCGCGCCCGCGAGCAACGCAGGGTCAGCGGGGAGCGGATTGGTCGAAGAAGTCGTCATCTCAACAATCGCTCACGCGCACGCCCGGCTCAGCCGCTCTTGCGTTCCTATCCGAATGCCCAATCACGATGCCGAACGCCGAATCACGAAAGCCGATCCACACTCTGCTGCTTCTTCACTCCGTGACTCCGTGTCTTTCCTTTACTTCTTCTCTCCGTCTCTTCTTGCCTTCCCCAGTGCCAAGCGCCAAATGCCTCGTGCCTAGTTCCCAGCGCCTTTCTTCTCAACCGCCTTCGCCGGATTGCCTTCGTACGTCGAGTCGGGCTCGGAGTTCTTGAACAGCCCCGCGCGTGGCAGGAGCACCGTGCCGTCCGCGACCACCACCCCCGGCGCGACAAACGACGCCGTCATGAGCGCGCACCGCGCCCCGATCGTGATGGGCGAACGCAGCAGCGTGAACGACGGGCTCGTGTAGTCGTGCGTGCCGGCGCAGATGTGCACAAACGGCCCGACCAGTGTGCCGTCGCCGATCGACACCGGCCCGAGGCAGTACAGGATCGCGCGCTCGCACACACGGACATTCGCGCCGATCGACAGGTTCCACGGGATTTCGACATACACCGACGGATGGATCGCGGCGCCCGCGCCGACTTTGGCCCCGAACATGCGGAGCAGCCCGCGCCGGAGCCCGTTCCAACCGGACGGCGAGGGCTTGAAAACCAGGAGCGACGCCACCGACCACAGCACCCGCCCGATCTTCGCGCGGGCTGAATACGGCGAGCGACGCGGCGGTTCGGCCGGGCTCGGCGTGCCCCCCGTACCCATGGAGTTCGTCGAAGATTGGGTTTGAGTTTGGGTGTTCAAGCGTGCCGGTTCGCGTTAGGATTCCGCCCCTCGTCCGCCACGATGATATCGGGCGAACCGGGGCGGTCCGATCGGCAATCCTGCCGCCCGCGGCCCGGCAGGCCCGAAGCCATGGACCCCGATCGTCGATGATCGGGCCATGGACCAGAGCAACCGAATGAAGCTGACGGGCGGCACCTTCCCGGGGAGCATGAACGTGATGTCCGACACTGGTCCGAGAAGCACGCACACCCCCGGCGCCGGGCCCAGCCTCGCCATCCTCGCCGGATACTGGTCCACCAACATCGGCAACGCCTTCTTCCAGCTTGGCGCCGAGTACCTCCTCAAGCAGGTCTGCCCCGAGGCCAACGTCGTCTTCATCGGCGACCAGCCCGGCTACTGGAACACCGAGATCGGCAACCCGCCCAACGCCCTCGACTACGCCGCCCACGTCAAGTGCGACGCCCTGGTCATCCTCGGGCCCTTCATGCGCCCCGAGATGGAAAAGATCACCGCCAAGGCGATGCGCGCCTGCCACGAGCGCGGCGGAAAGATCATCGTGCTCGCCGCGGGCATGATGAAGTACGACAAGGACACCGTCGCCCTCGCCCGCCGACTCCTCAAGGAAACCCCGCCCTTCATCTTCACCACCCGCGACCGCGAGACCTACGAGCTCTACGCCGACCTGGCCGAGCACGCGTTCGACGGCGTGGACGTCGCGACGTTTGTCAGCGACCTCTACCGCCCGCTCCCCCACGACCTGCCCGAGTACGTGCTGGTCAACTTCGACCAGATCCCCGAGCCCGACTTCGTCAACGTGCCCACGCTCTCCAAGGCGCGGAAGAACATCACGCCCTTCGAGTGGAACGGCAAGGTGTGGGAGGCGCGCCAGCCGGCGTTCCGCACCGAGATGAGCTATCGCGCGCGGACCTGGCCGTTCGTCGAGGCGTTCCTGCCGCTCCCCAAGCGCCCGGACACCATCGACGGCTTCCCGATCGTGCGGACCGACCACCGCTACAATCCGTTCCTCCCGCGGAAGACCTACCGCTGGCCGCGCAGCTTCGTCTCCGACATCCCGCACACGTACCTGGCGCTCTACGCGCACACCCGCTGCACGTTCAGCAACCGCGTGCACGCGTGCGTCGCGACCGCGAGCTACGGCAACGAGGCGATGCTGTTCACGCGCTCGCCGCGTGCGTACCTGCTCAACCGCCTGGGCCTGACGACGATCAAGGAAAAGCCCACGAAGCTCGACCTGGACTTCCTGCGCCGCGAGAAGGCCAACTACCGCGCCTGGCTGGGCGAGAAGCTCAAGCTCCTCACGCCCAAGTTCGGCGTGGCGAACGTGGCGTAGGTCGGGCGACATCGGCCGCACGACAACGGGACATTCCGAGATCGAGTTAGTCCAGCGCTTCCTCGGGCTCGCCCGGTTCGGGGGCGCGGGTGATGAGGCCGAGCAGGACGCAGAACGCGCCGCCGGCGATCAGCCACAGGCGCGAACGGTCGTCGGTCGACCACTTCTGGAGCATCGAGTCGACCTTGGTCCGCTCGGCGAGCACCAGGGGCGGCGGCTCAAGGGCCGGGAAGACCGAGGCGCTGGAAGTGGCGAGGTCCTCGTCCTCCAGCAGTGGCACCCGGTCCAAGGGGATCTCGTTGAGCTGGGTGGCGGCCAGGGCGATGACGAGCGACGGCTCCTCGCGGTCGAGGGCGGCGATGTACTCCTGGTAGCGATCAAGTCGCGCCTGGCGGTGGGCCTCGATGGCAACGGCGCGATCGCGCAGGAACTCCGCCTCGCGCAGGTCGTCCTGCGCAGGGATGATGAGCACCGCGCCGAGCAGTGCCAAGCCCGCGGCCAGGAAGAGCCAGCCCGGGTCGAGGAAGGCCCCGCGGGCCCGTTCGATGTGGTCCGTCACACTCACAACCCCATTCCATCGGGCAACTCGCCCGCGTTGGTCGACTTTCCACAGCATACACCCTGCAGCCGGCGACAAGACCCCGTGCTGGTTGGGGGGTGTTCAGGGGAGGGAGATGGGGGCTGGCCGGGAGCGCCGCTCTGGAGAGCGGTGCCACCAAGACAAGAGCCCCCTAGACTTGCCCCAACGTGAGCAGGCGAGTCGTGATTACGGGGGTCGGCGCGGTGACGCCATACGGCGTCGGGGCGTCCGCACTTTGGAACGGGCTGGTTGAAGGCCGCCCGACGTTGGCTCCCACCACTCGCTTGGACGCGACGGGGTTCCCGTGCAAGCTCGCGGGCGAGGTGAAGGACTTCTCCGCCAAGGACTTCGTGCCCAAGCACTACCGCAAGGCCGTCAAGGTGATGGCGCGCGACATCGAGATGGCGGTGGCGGCGGCGAAGGTGGCGGTCGAGGATGCGGGGCTGACCACGCGGATGTCGCTGGCCGAGGGCCAGGTGGGCGGTACGACTTATCCCTCCGAGCGGGTCGGGTGCCAGATCGGCGCGGGTCTGATCGCG
Source organism: Phycisphaerales bacterium (assembly GCA_013360695.1). Taxonomy (GTDB): domain Bacteria; phylum Planctomycetota; class Phycisphaerae; order Phycisphaerales; family UBA1924; genus JABWBC01. Next base: position 811 of record JABWBC010000048.1, on the reverse strand, counting down.
GCGGAGACCGACGAGCTCTCGGCGGCGCTGGTGACGGCCCGGAAATCCGGCGCGACGCTCGAGGAGCCCGGCGCGGGGTTCAGCCTGCGGATGTGGGGCACGGCGGCGGGCCCGGAAGGCGCCACGGGCTCGGGCGGGATGAACAATCTCACGCCCCTCTGGCTGCTCAAGTACCTGCCCAACATGCTGGCGTGCCATGTGACGATCCTCCACGGGTGCGAGGGGCCCTCGAACACCATCACCTGCAACGAGGCGAGCGGGCTTCTGTCGCTGGGAGAGAGCACGCGCGTGATCGAGCGCGACGCGGCGGACCTCTGCTTCTCGGGCGGCGCGGAGAGCAAGGTCAACTGCATGGGCCTGCTGCGCCTGACCTACGCCGGCAGGCTCGCGGACACCGGCGCGGAAACGGACGGGAGCAAGGTGGTCCGCCCGTATGACCCGGCGTCCGCGGGAACCATCCCCGGCGAAGGCGCGGGCATCCTGCTCCTCGAAGAAGCGGACGCGGCGGCCATGCGGGGCGTGAAGCCCTACTCCGAAATCGCCGGCTTCGGCGCGGCGCACTCGGACCCGGCCCACTGCTATGCCAACGGCTCGCGCGACATCGCGCCCGGCGCGGACGAGGGATTGCAGGCGGCGATCGAGAACGCGCTGGCCGATGCGGGCGTGAAGGCGGATGACATCGATGCGATCGTGCCGCACGCGTCGGGGATTCCCGCCATGGACGCGGGCGAGGCGGGCGCGCTGCGAGCGGTGTTCGGATCGCGCCTCGCGAGCGTGCCCCTGGTGACGGTGTCGCCCCTGATCGGCGATT
>JABWBC010000047.1 GCA_013360695.1 Phycisphaerales bacterium | reverse complement strand
CCATGGGTGTCGTTGACCTGCTTGAAGTGGTCCAGGTCGAGGATCATCAGGCGCAGCCGGCTCGGCTCGCTGCGGCCGCGGTCGAAGGCGTGCTCCAGCATCTCGCGCGACTGTCGCCGGTTGTAGAAACCGGTCAGCTCGTCGTAGACCGCGTGGTTCAGCAGCTCGCGGTGGTAGCCCGCCTCGGAACTGCCTTCCCCGAAGAACTTGAGTTCGCAGTTGCCCACGCGCAGGCGGTCGCCGTCGCGCAAACTGCGGCGCTGCACGCGCTCGCCGTTGACGTAACTTCCGTTGGTGGAGCCGAGGTCCTCGATCCACGCGCCGGCCGTGTCGGCGCCGACGCGGCAATGCCCGGTGAAGGAGGCGCCCTCGGACACCACCAGCGTCATCGCGGTGATGTCGCCGACCACGCGGGCCTTGGCGTTCAGCTGGACCTTTTCCTTGGCGGTGATATTGCCCTCGACTACGCCGTCGACCAGCACACGCCCGGCGTCGATGGTGGCCTTGCACGCGGCGCCGTCGCCGATGGTGACCTCGCCCTTGGAGGAGACCTTTCCCTCGACGCGACCCATGATGCGCGCCGAGTTCTCAAAGGTCAGCTCGCCCTTGAGCGTGGTGTCGGGGCCGATGATCGTGGTCTGGTTGGTCGGCTCGGGCATGGGGTCCTCTCTTTGCTGGACTTCGCGGTGGTGACTGCGAGGCGGCGGGTTCCACGGAAAGTGCCGCGCGGGTGGCTTGTGCGGGGCAGGGTACGCAACCACGGCAACGCGGTGTCGCCCCCCGCCCACGCGGGAGTTTTGGTGTTGACGGATCGACCAGCCCGGGCGCCGGGCGTGAATTTTGGAGCCCGCACGCAGCAAGCAGCATTGGGCCGTGGGCCATCGACCGTGGACCGGGGCGAGGACGACCTGGAGAGTGAACCGGGGGCCAATGGGGCGCATGCTCCGAATCGGCTTTCCCGGCCCAACCGCGTTCCCCCTAGCATTCTGAATGCCGACGGAGCTGGAGCTCGAGGTTCTCCCGCAGCCCGACGATTTCACGTGCGGGCCGACGTGTCTGCATGCGGTCTACCGCTACTTTGGCGACCACATCGAGCTCGACGACGTGATTTTCGGGATTCAGCGGCTTGAGAACCAGGGCACTCTGGCGGTGTATCTCGCGACCCACGCGCTGAAGCGCGGGTATCGCGCGACGATCTACACCTACAACCTGCAGCTCTTTGATCCGACGTGGTTCCAGACGCCGGACATCGACATCGCGGCCAAGCTCCGGGCCCAGGCCGAGCACGTGCCAAAGGTCCGCGTGCGCGAGGGAAGCCAGGCCTATCTCGAGTTTCTCGAGCTGGGCGGCAAGCTGGTCTTCAAGGACCTGACATCGAAGCTGGTCGGCGATCTGCTGCGCACCGGCACGCCCGTGCTCACCGGGCTCTCGGCGACCTATCTCTACCGCACCGCCCGCGAGTTCGGGCCGAGCGACGAGTACGACGACATTCGCGGCAAGCCCTCGGGGCACTTTGTCGTGCTCTGCGGGTATCGCCCGAGCACGCGCAAGATTACCATCGCCGACCCGATGTTCCCCAACCCGCGCTTCCCCGCGCTCAAGTACGACATCTCGATCGACCGCGTGCTGTGCTCGGTGCTCCTGGGCATCCTCACCTACGACGCGAACCTGCTGGTGATCGAGCCCGGGCCGGAGCAGGCACGCCTGGTGGCCAAGGCCCGCCGGAACGGCGCCGTGCCGGAGCGGGGCAAACCAAGAAAGCAGGCGATCGCGGGGCGGGAGGCTTCCAGGTCGGGCCCGCCCGCTGAAACCGCGCCGCGCAAGAATCCGAGCAAGAAGAAGTCCGCGCCCTCCGCACCCCGTGCCTCCGCACGCGCGCGATCGAGCCCACGCACGGGCCCGCGCCCACGCAAGGCGACCAGCTGATGTCAAACGTCATCGTCGTCGACAATCCGAAGGACTGGCCGCTGCACATCCACGGCGTGACGGTCGTCTCCGCGCGCGGCTACCTGACCGAGCCGCGTTTTACCGACCTGCGTGCCGCCCGGGTCTTCAACCTGTGCAAGTCGTACAGCTATCAATCGCTGGGCTACTACGTGTCGCTGCTGGCGTCGGCCCGCGGGCACAAGCCGCTCCCCGACATCACGACGATCCAGGACCTGAAGCTTTCGACGATGCTGCGCATCGCGGAGCATGAGCTGGAAGAGCTGATCGCCGAGAGCCTCTCTGACCTGAAGCCCGGCACGTTTCTGCTCTCGATCTATTTCGGGCGGAACATGGCCAAGCGCCACGAACGTCTGGCGCTCGCGCTCTTCAACCTCTTCCCCGCGCCGCTCTTGCGGGCCGAGTTCCGCCACGACGGCGAGACATGGGAGCTGCGCAGCCTGCGCCCGATCGAGGCCGACGAAATCCCGAAGGAACACCTGCCGTTTGTGAGCGAGAGCGCGAAGGCGTATTTCACGCGTCCCGCTCGCCGCGCCCGCAAGGTCGACACGCGTCACGACCTGGCGATCCTCTTCAACGAGAGCGAGCCCAACCCGCCATCGGACACGAAGGCGCTCAAGAAGTTCATCAAGGCCGCGGAGTCGATGGGGATCGACACCGAGATCATCACCAAGGACGAGTACGGCCGGGTCGCGGAGTTTGACGCGCTCTTCCTCCGCGACACGACGTCGGTGAACCACTACACGTTCCGCTTCTCGCGCCGGGCCCAGGCCGAGGGGCTGGTCGTGATCGACGACCCCGATTCGATCGTGAAGTGCGCCAACAAGGTGTACCTCGCGGAACTCCTGCACCGCCATCGCGTGCCGCACCCGCGCACGCTCATCATCCACCGCGGCAACTGCGACGATGCGCCGAAGCAGCTCGGTTTTCCGCTGGTGCTGAAGCAGCCCGACAGCTCGTTCTCGCTGGGCGTGGTGAAGATCCACACGTTGAAGGAATACCAGGAGGAGCTGGACAAGCTCTTCCCCGTGTCGGACCTCCTGATCGCGCAGGAGTTCGTGCCCACGAGCTTTGATTGGCGTGTCGGCATCATCGAACGCCAGCCCTTGTACGTCTGCCAGTATTTCATGGCCGAGAAGCACTGGCAGATCTATGACCACACCAAGACCGGGCTCGACAAGGTCGGCAACTTCGAGGCCTGGCCCGTCGACGCGGCGCCGCCCGACGTGGTGCGCACCGCGATCCGCGCCGCGAACCTGATCGGCGACGGCCTGTACGGCGTGGACCTCAAGGAGATCAACGGCAAGCCCGTCATCGTCGAGATCAACGACAACCCCTCCATCGAGACCGGCGTCGAGGACCAGATCCTCGGCGACGAGCTCTACCGGCGCGTCATGCGCGTTTTCCTCCGGCGATTGGAGTCCCGCGGCTCATGAGTTCCCATCACGATCCACTCCTGGAAGGCAACCCCGAGGCCCCGCGACCGTTCGCGCTCTTCGAGGCGTTCGGCGTCGAGTGCGAGTACATGATTGTCGACGCCGCGACGCTCGACGTTCGCCCGGTCGCCGACAAACTCCTGCTCGAGGCCGCCACGCTCCCCGGCGCCGAGCCTTACTTCGAGAGTGGCACGTCGGTCCCGACCGAGGTGGGCCTGGGCCCGGTGTCGTGGAGCAATGAGCTCTGCGCCCACGTGATCGAGCTGAAGACCGCGGCGCCCGCGTCATCCCTCGAACACGTCGCCGATTCATTCCAGGACAGCGTGGCCTTGGCCAACGCCATGCTCGCGCCCATGCGCTGCGTGCTGCTCCCCACGGGCATGCACCCGTGGATGAACCCCGATCGGGAGATGAAGCTCTGGCCGCACGGCTTCAACGAGATCTACGCCGCCTTCGATCGCATCTTCAATTGCAAGGGGCACGGCTGGTGCAATCTGCAATCGACGCACCTCAACCTGCCATTCAGTGGCGACGACGAATTCGCGCGGTTGCACGCCGCGATCCGCGCACTGCTCCCCATCATGCCGGCGCTGGCCGCCAGTTCGCCGCTCATCGACGGCGCGACCTCGCGGAGCCTCGATAACCGCATGGCGGTGTACGCGCGCAACGCGAGGACGATCGCGAGCGTCGCGGGCGACGTCATCCCCGAGCCCGTGTGGAGCCAGGCAGAGTACCAGCGAGTCATCCTCGATCGCATCTACGCGGACCTCAAGCCCCACGACCCGCAGGGAATCCTGGCCCACGAGTGGTGCAACTCGCGCGGCTGCATCGCGCGGTTCTCGCGCAGCGCCATCGAGGTGCGCGTGCTGGACGTGCAGGAGTGTCCCGCGGCCGACCTGGCGATCCTGAAGCTGGTGAGCGCGGTGTTGAAATGGCTGTCGGAGAAACGCTCGCCGCACCAGGCTTCGCTCCGCGCGCTTCCCACATCGAGATTGCGAGCGATCCTCGATCTGACCATCGACGGCGCGGATACGGCCATCATCTCTGATGCGTCGTACCTGGCCGCCCTGGGTTTGCCACCCACGCCCACGCCGGCGCTGCGCCTGTGGCAGGCGCTGGCGGAGCGAGCGGGCGCGGTGTTTGACCAGGAAACCCGCGAGATTCTTGGCGTGATCTTCCGCGAGGGATCGCTGGCGACGCGCATCCGGCGGCGACTAGGCGATCGCACCGACCTTCGCGCGCTGCAGTCGATCTATGCGGAACTTGCCCGCTGCCTCGCGGCCGGCAGATTGTTCAGAGCCTGATCGCGGGTCTCGCTACGCACCGAGCATCGCTCTGAGCGCCTCGACCGCGCGGGTCCAGAACGCCCGCAAGCGCTCCACGTCCGCCGCGGAGGGCAGCTTGTTGTGTTGCACCGCGACCTGGCAACGGGCGTCGCCCTTGGCGTAGATGTTGACTTCAACGCTGGTCGCCCTTGGCTCGGCGGGGAGCCCTTCGCCCGCGTTCCATGTGATTCGCAGCGACTTTGGCGCGGTGGCCTTGCGGATCGTGATCCACGCGCCGGCGAGCCAGCGCGAGCGCACCAGTTCATCGTTCCATGCCTCAAACACGCGCGCGGCGCTCGCATCGATCGTGCGGCTCACGCTGACCGAGAAGCCGTCTGTCTTCTGGTGCTTCTGGCGGAGGCCCCGCGCCTGCTCATAGCCCACGACGATCATCTGCGACCACCAGTCGCCGACCTTGTGCTCACTCGAAAGGAACTCCGCCGCGGCCTTGTGCCCGTTGGTCTTCACGTCGAACGCGTCGAGGACCGAGAGCCAGTGGTCCCAGCCGAAGCCCGTCGCCTTCTGCACCGCGTCGGTGCTGACGCCACCGGCGCGGGCCGAAGGGGGCGCGGGCTTGATCTTTCGGCGGCCGCTGGCGTGGCGACGCGCGGGGGCCGGGGCGTTCGATCGGATCGTGCGCTTCTTGGCGATGCGCTTTTTCTTGGGCGCGGGCGAACTCTTGGCCGCGGACTTGGTGACCCGAGGCTTACGCCGACCCGGATTGTGCTTGCGTGCAGCCATGATGGACCCCCGGCAAGAGTCTACGGCGGCGCCGGCGCGGTCGCTGGCGCTGGGTGGCGTGGAGAGGCGGCGGACCTTCCCGGCAACCGTTGAAAGTCCGCCGCGTGGACCGCGCGGGGGGCGCGCCCGTACCATCTCCCAATGCTTTCAGGAACCTCTGAAAGCACACCAGGACCCCGCATGAACACACTCCCCGTCGGCACACCCCGCGAGCATCCGAGCGTCAACGCGCTGGACCACTCACTGCTCCGCGCGGTCGTCGCGGGCGAGGCCCGCCTGACCCGCGAGCAGGCGCTCGATCTCTTCAATCGCATGCCCTTCCATGAGCTGGGGCGCTGGGCCGACGCGCGCTGCCGCGAGTTGCACGGCGATTCGATCCGCACCTACATCATCGACCGCAACATCAACTACACCAATGTCTGCAACGCCCGCTGCACCTTCTGCGCTTTCCGACGCGACGCTGGCGACGCCGACGCGTATGTGCTTCCCAAGGAGTCGATTCACGAGAAGATCGCCGAGTTGGTGGCGATCGGCGGCACGCAGATCCTGATGCAGGGCGGCATGAACTCCGACCTGCCGCTCGACTACTACCTCGACCTGCTCAACTCGATCCGCGAGAAGTTCCCCGCGATCCATGTCCACGCCTTCAGCCCGCCTGAGATGATCGAGTTCGTTCACTTCTTCGACCCGCCGGGCTCGACGCTCTTCGACAAGTGTCGCTGGGTGCTCACCAAGCTCCGCGACGCAGGGCTGCACAGCCTACCGGGCGGCGGCGGGGAGATCTTCGCGACGCCCGTCCGGCGCAAGATCGGCCTGGGCAAGTGCGACGCCGAGGCGTGGCTCACCGTCATGTACGCCGCCCATTCGCTCGGCATGTTCACGAGCGCCACGATGATGTTCGGGCACATCGAGGGGTTCGCCGATCGCGTGCACCACATGTGGCTGGTGCGCGAGTGGCAGGACAAGGCGCTCCGCGTCGCCGAGAGCGAGGCCGACCACTTCGGGCATTACAAGGCGTTCATCGCGTGGCCTTTCCAGCGCGAGAACACGCCGCTCGGGCGCGTGAAGCACTGGGGCGCCGACCCGTCGGAGCTCTCGCGCGAGTTCCCGGGCGACGTGGTCGCGCGTGGCTTCGCGTGGGGCGCGAACCCGGAAGTCGATTACCGCGAGCTCGGCCCGGATGCCGCCGAGTTCGGGCGTCGCGTGCGCATGAGCGGCTCGTCGGACTATCTGCGCACGCAGGCGATCTCGCGTCTCTTCCTCGACAACATCTACTCGATCGGGGCGTCGTGGGTCACGATGGGCCCGCACGTCGGGCAGATGGGCCTGGCCTTTGGCGCCAGCGACATGGGCAGCGTGATGATGGAGGAGAACGTCGTGTCCAGCGCGGGCACGACGTACTGTCTCGATGAGGCCGTGCTGTGCCGCCTCATTCGTGAATCGGGCTTCGTGCCCGCGCAGCGCAACAACACCTACGACGTGCTTCGTGTCCACGACGGCCCGCTGTCGCCCGATCGGCTCGTTACCGACTGGTCCACCCATCGCGCCAAGCGCACGCACCAAGAAGCGCCGCGCCCGGCCAGGGCGAGCGTGACGGTGAACGCGACAAGCTGACCTGAGAGAAGACGGACGGTCTCACGATCGCCTTCTCGGGAAGAGTCTGGGGAAAGCGACGAAAGTGTTGTCAGTTGTTTGATCGGGTCTGGGTCCGTAGCGTGCGTCCATTGGCCGACCCGTCGAGCGTCACCGGTCGGCAACGCTGCGGCGTGGGTCAATGGAGCCAGAGCCGCGCGGCACCAAGGCCCATCGGGCTGTCGATCGGGTGTGGAACGAGTAGAGCCGCCGGTCGGATTTGAACCGACAACCCCCGCATTACAAATACGGTGCACTACCGTTGTGCTACGGCGGCGAGCGCCGAGAGTCTACGCGCCTCCCGATTCTTGGGCGCGGTACCGGCCTATGCCTTTCCAGCCCGTGCGATCGCTCCAATCGGACCGGGTTTGCGGGCGAAGTGAAAGGCGGGTTTGTCCCGGACCGAAGGGGGGAATATATTTCGTCCACGCCGAAGGGCGGCCCTGGGAGTGTGCCGGAGTGGCCAAACGGGGCAGATTGTAAATCTGTTGGCTTATGCCTACGGGGGTTCGAATCCCTCCGCTCCCACTTCCGACGCCGATCGCATCCGCGGTCGGCGGTCGTGTTTTTGGGCGGTCCGTGCTCGGCGGCGAGGCCTTTCTTCCCACCTTTGCACATCGCGGCCTGTGGGCGGCGGTCGATTCTCCCCCCGCGTCCACGATCCCCGCTCACGCGCCCGGGTGCGGCTCGTCGTCCGCCGCCTGCTGGGTGATGGGGGGCGGGGCGTGGCGTTTCAACACCATCGCCGCGATCACCAGGCCCAGGAACGACAGGATCGCGCCGGCGTAGAACGGCGCGCCGGGAAGCTGGAACGGCGCCCTGTCGGAGATGAAGTACGCGAACGCGCCGCTCCCGATGAGGGGGCCCAGCACGTTGGCGACGCTCTGCAGGCTTGTCATGGCGCCCTGCACGGTTCCCTGTTGGTCGCGCGGGACCGATCGTGTGATGATCGATTGGGCCGCCGGCATCGCGATCCCGCCCAGACACCCGAACGCGACGGTGATGTAGATCATCCAGCCTTGGGTGGCGGCCCCGTATCCGATGTACGACAGCACGCCGATCGCCACGCCGAGCAGGAGCGACATCCGCTCGCCCAGCATGGGCACGATGCGTCGCGCCAACCCTCCCTGTACGATCGCCGCTCCCACGCCGACCGCAAAGAGCGACAGGCCCACGTCCTTGGGCCCCCAGCCGAACTTGTGCCCGGTGTAGAGAACCCAGGTCGCGTGCAGCGCGAATTGCGCGAGGTTCATCAGGAAGAACGACCACGCCAGCCCGAAGACCATCGGGTACTTGGTCAAGCCCGAGAACGCGCCGACCGGGTTGGCACGCCCGAAGTTGATGGAGTGGTGGCGAGCCGGGGGCAGCGACTCGGGCAGGACGAAATAGCCGTAGAGCCAGTTCAGCAGCGTCAGCCCGCCCGCGGCGTAGAACGGATAGTGAATATCTATCTGTCCCAGGAACCCGCCGATCAGCGGCCCGAGCACGAAGCCCAGCCCGAACGCCGCCCCCGCCATGCCGAATCCCGCGGCCCGTTTCTCGGGCGGGGTGACATCCGCGATGTAGGCGTTGGCGGCGGTCATGCTCGCGCCCGAGATTCCGTTGAGCGCACGGGTGATGAAGAGCCACGGCACGGTCGGCGCCAGCGCCATCGCGAAATAGTCGACCCCTGACCCGAACACCGAGACCAGGAGCACCGGGCGGCGTCCGAATCGATCCGACAGCACGCCCAGGAGCGGCGCGAACAGGAACTGCATCAGCGCGTAGGTGGCGGCGAGGAACCCGACCGCGCCCGCGGCCTCCTGCTCGCCGCCGCCCTGCAGGTGCTGCACCAGCTTGGGCGCCACGGGGATGATGAGCCCGAAGCCCAGCACGTCCAGCAGCAGGGTAATGAAGATGAAGCCCAGTGCGGGCCGACGCGAACTCATGCGAGCGGGAGCATAGCGGGGCTCGCGGTGGGATAGCACGTCGCGTCGGCGTTCATGCCCCAGCACGCGTCGTGCGTGGTCTGATTCGGGAATCCGGGCGATCGGAGAGTCGGCGGTGTGGTCTGGGCCGTCCCACTTTCGTTTCGTTCGGCGCTTCGCCGCTTCTTCGCGGCGCCCGGGCCTACGCCGCCTTGTTCTCCGACTGGTTCGAACCCTGGTCGCGGATCACCGTCCAGATCTGCTCGATGGTTTGCGAGGTGTTCTTCGCCGCGCCCGTCAGCTCGCGCACGCGTCCCTGGATCTCGGAGCTTGCGCTGGCGGCCTGGGTCGCCAGTTTCTTTACTTCAGACGCCACCACGCCGAAGCCGCGCCCCATGTCGCCCACGCGGGCGGCCTCGATCGAGGCGTTGATCGAGAGGAGAGAGGTCTGGCTGGCGAGCTTGGCCATCGTCTTGGACATGAGGTCGATGTGCCCGGTCGCGTCGGCCAGCGCCCGCACCACCTCGCGGAGCTTGTTGAAGTCCTCCTCCAACTCGAGGCGCTGCGCGTGCGCCCTGTCCAACGCCTTCTTTTCCTGCTCCATCTGCGCGGTGGCGGCGTTGATCGAGCCGGCGGCCCGCGCGAACGATCCGCGCATCCCCGCCAGCAGCACCCGGCGGAAGAACTTTCCGCCGCCCGCGAACTCCAGCGACGCCGTCGCCTCGCGGACGAACGCGTCGGTCATGTCCAGCAGGTGGTTGATCGCGTGCAGCAACTCCGGCATGTCCGGGCTCGCGTGCTTCTGGTCGTCGATGTTGAGAACGCGGGCCTCGAGGTCGCCCTGGGCGGCCCGCTGGCACACGTCCGACGCCTCCGCGATCCAATTGCGCGCTCCGAATGAATGGTTCGGCGTCGCCTCGTGTTGATGCTCGCTCATGCCGCCGCCCCCACGTTCTGATCCGTGATCGAGAAGATGAACTCGTCGTAGCTCACCCCGGCCTTGGTCAGCGTGTCGACCAGCACCGGGAGCGACGCCTTCCACTGGTCCTGCGGGTTGGCGTGGCGTTTCTCGACGCTCATCAGCGACTGATAGATCGGGACGATGGTCGACAGCGCCTTTCGGCACGGCACGCGTCGCGACGAGTGATAGCTGATGATGCGGTTGTGGTGATCGAATGTCGGCGTCACATGCGCGAAAACCCAGTAGTGGTCGCCGCACTTGGCCCGGTTGAGCACGTACGCGAAGACCTCGCGCCCCGCCGCGATCGTGTCCCACAGGTACTTGAACACGCAACGCGGCATGTCGGGGTGGCGCACGATACTGTGCGGCTTGCCGAGCAGTTCCGCCTCGGTGTAGCCCGCGACGCGTTGGAAGACCTGGTTCGCGTAGGTGATGCGCCCCTTGGTGTCGGTCTTGCTGACGATGATCTCGCTGGGCTCGAAGGTGCGTTCGTGCCCGGTGAGGTGCGACATCCGTTCTGATCGAGTTTCGAACGACATGCATCGCATATCGGAGCGCAAAACAGGAGAGTTTGATGCCGGACTCCGAAATGCGGCATCGGCCGAGTTATCAGAGCGCCCCGTGGGAATACTTGACCCTCGTCTCACGAACAACCCCGGGTTTTTCATGGGTATGCGCGGGCTGGTACCCTGATCGCGATGTCCGACGTGGAGCCCACATCCGACGGTGATCCGAAGCGTGTGCCGGGCTCGGGCCCGCCACCATCCCACGACATTCTCAAAGTTCGGTCGTTCGTCATCTTCTGGCTGTCGCAGACCTTCGTGATGTGGGTGCTCGGGAGGCTTCTCTTCGGCCCAGAGCTTCCCGCGACCCTTGGCGAATGGTGGCGCGACATCGCCGACGCTGACTATCTGCTCGTCATCGGCCTCCACTCCGTGGCCATCGCCGGAGTGCAAGGTGTCATCATGCTCCCGGCGCGCCCGCCGGGGGTGCGTGGCCCGCGCGACGTTCCGTGGCTCCACCACGCCCTGGCCGCCCTCATCGTCGGGGCCATGACCGGCGGAACCCACGCGACCCTCATCGCCATCCTCGAATCCCTCAACGTCGGCTGGGGCGAGGCGGCGCCGAAGCTTTACGATCTCTTGACGTCGCTCTCGATGGTTTTCGTCTCCGGCGTCACGGGCGCGGGCGTCGCGTTCGGCCTGCTCATCACGGTCTACCGCGAACGCACGCCGCTCGGCCTGGTCGCGTGCGTCTGCGCGCTGTGCGCCGCCGCACTCTTGGGCGGGCTGGGGTTCATCGCGATGTCGCTCTGGTCGGTCACGCACGACTACGACCCGCCCGACGAGGCCTTCGCGGTCGTTCTCACCGCGATCCTCGTGATGTGGACCTTTGCCACGCCGCTGCTCGGCGCCTTCCTTCGCCATCGGCCGAACGAAACGCGGCTTCACCTGGTCGCCAAGCGCCTCTTCATCGGGAGCGTGGTCGAAACCGTCAGCATGATCCCGTTGGACGTGATGGTGCGGCGCAAGAGCAGCTGCTACTGCGGCGAGGGCACGTTCTGGGCCTTGCTGATCTGCTCGACCGTCGGTCTCCTCGCGCTTGGGCCGATGATCTTTCTCCTGCCGCTCGGGCGGCGACGGCGCCGGCTCGAGGTGGGCTGCTGCCCGCTGTGCGGGTACGACATGAGCGCGACGCCCAAGGCGGAGCGCTGCCCGGAGTGCGGCGCGGGGTGGAGGGCGTCTAGCCCCGCGCCGGCGGATCAGGGCGCTTGAGGGCGCGAACCGCGAGCGACGGATCGAACTCGGGCCATGCGATCCCCTTGGTGCGGGCCTCACCGAGCAACTTGAGGTACTTGGTTCTTGCCACCTGCACCGCGCCGAATTGGTCGGTGTGGGCGTTCTGGATCTGCGCGTCGAGAAGCGTGACGCCCGCGCGGCGGAGATGGTGGACGAGATGGACGAGGCAGACCTTGCTGGCGTCGGTGCCGCCGAGCGAGGGACGCGAGAACATCGACTCGCCGCAGAACGCGGCGCCGAGCGTGACGCCGTAGAGCCCGCCGACGAGCATGAGCTCGCCATTCGGATCGGCGTTTGCCCCGCCGCGGTTGTTCGGCAGATATGCCTCGATCGAATGCGCGTGGCCCGCGCGATGAAGGAGCGTGTACCACGCGATGATGTCGTCGTTGATCCATGTGTCGGCCCGTCCCGGCCCGGGCTGGGCGCAGGCGCGGATGACCTGCTCGAACGCCGAATCGCAGCGGATCACGAACTTCCCGCTCCGCACCCGAGCCCGCAGCGAGCGCGACACGCGGAACGACTCGTCCAGAGGGATCAGGGCGCGCCGGTTGGGCTGCACCCACTGGGCCGGGGCGTCGCGCGCCTCAGCCATGGGGAACCAGCCCTGCGAGTACATGCGCAGAATCTCGCGCACCACCGCCGCACTTCGTGCGTCTTCGTAACGCTCCGCCTCTTCGGTTTGCCCGGCGCGGGCGCGGGCGCGGGGGCGGGGTTCGGGTTGGGTTGGGCCACGGGCCATCCGCGAATCCTAAGCCCCGCCCGCGAAAACCGGCCGATACGATTCCCAACAAGGGGGATGGTCCGGGTGGTCGGGCTGTTCCCGCCGAGGCCTTGAGATTGGAGCGCCCCATGCTGCTCGCGCAGGTTGTCGATGGTTCCCGGAACGGCCTCGATCGCATCATCGACGCCGCCACCCAGGGCAACAACTTCTGGTGGCTCATGCTCTTTGGCATGATTGTCGTCACGACCGCGATTTCACGCACGACCTCCGCCGTCAAGGCCGCCTCACGCGAGAAGACCCGGCGCGAAATCGCCGCCTTCATCGCCGAGGGCTCGATGACCCCCGAGCAAGGTGAGAAGCTGATGAAGGCGGGCGAGAAGCCCGAGCACTGCTGAACGACAAGGAGACCGGCCATGATCGACACACTGACCCTCGCCGCCGACCCCGGAGAGATCGTTCCCTTGGGCATGCTCGTGGTGGGGATCGTCTGGCTCATCGCCAGCTACACCAGTTCGATCGTGAAAACAAAGGCCCGCGAAGAATCTCGGCGCGAGATCGCGGCCTATGTCGCCGAGGGAACCATCTCGCCCGACGACGCCGTGCGCCTCATCAACGCGGGACGCCCCGCGCATGAAATCGGCAAATCAGAGAAGGCGTAGGGCGCACGACCCCGGCGCCAACGCTTCGCGGCCCATGGCCCACGGTCCGCTCCCCGTGCGTGCGACCCGCCGAACGGAGCGTGCCAGACCCGCCGTCCTACTTCCCTTGCGCCAGGAGCCACACACGCAGAATCTCCGCCACGCTCCAGGCCTGGGCCACGCAGCCGCCGGGGCGCTGCGGCTCGGCGCTGGTTGAATCACCATCGAAGACTTCCGCGATCTGCCCGACGCATCCGCCCGCGAGCGGCGCGATCAGGGATTTCGCCGCGGGCGTGAGCACGCCGATCGCGCTCTTGCGCGACTCGGGCGAGAACGCGCCGGCGCGGAGGATCGCTTCGGCGAGCGGGCCGAGCAGGAATGGCCAGGCCGTCCCGTTGTGATACGCGCGATCGCGTTCGAAGAGCGAGCCCTGGTAGCGACCCTGATAGCCGGGATCGGACGGCGCCAGTGTGCGCACGCCCATGGGCGTCGCGAGCAGCGACAGCACGCGCTTCACCACGCCCGCTCGCTGCGCTACTGAAAGCGGCGAGAACTCGAGGCTGGCCGCGAAAAGCTGGTTCGGGCGCGTCTCGCCCGACGCACGCCACGCGCCCGATGCGTCGGGTGACAGCACGTCGATGAGGGATTCGCTGCGCGGATTCCAGAACTGATCGACGAACGATGCGGCGGCACGGTCCGCCAGCGCGATCAGTTCCTTGGCACGGGTCGCATCGCGCCGCGCCAGGCAACGGAGTGCGTGGACCCAGAGCGCGTTGATCTCGACGGGCTTGCCGAAACGCGGCGTGAAGACGATGCCGTCGCGTCGCGCGTCCATCCACGTGAGCTGGGTGTCGGGCGAGCCGGCGGCGATCAGGCCGTCATTCTGCATCGCGATGGAGAAGCGGGTGCCGGCGCGATAGGCGTCGATGATCTCGTGGGCGGCCCGCCCGCAGCGTCCGCGGAGCGCGTCGCGATCGTCGGTGGCGCCGAGATAGGCGTCGAGCGCGTGGATGAACCACAGCGACGCGTCGACCGTGTTGTACTCCGCGTGCCCGGTCGCGTTGTCGAAGCAATTGGGGATCAGGCCGTCGCGGCACAGGGACGCGAAGGCCTCGAGCGCCCCGCGCGCCTCGCGCGTGCGCCCGGTCGCGAGCAAGAGGCCCGGGAGCGAGATCATCGTGTCGCGCCCCCAGTCGCTGAACCACGGGTAGCCGGCGATGATGGAGGCGTGGAGTGATTCGCTCGCTGCGCCGGGCGGCGTGGAGATCGGGGATCCGGCGTGCGCGGGCGCGCCATCGACCTTGCCGCGGCGCACCACGAACTGATCCGCGGCGCACACAAGCGACGCGATCACGTCGCGCTCGGACTCGGGCACGCGCTCCGCCAGCGGGCTCACGAGCCCCGCGAGCTGCGCGCGCCGGGTTTTCAGCGACTCTTCGATCGTGACGCGGGGGCGGTCCTCGAACGCGCCGGGCCAGGATTCCAACTCGACCACGAGTTCCGCGCCGGGCGGCGCATCGCTCGTGAACGCGCCGGGCGAGTACAGGTTCTCGCGGTCTTCCTGGTGGCGCAGCGATTCGTGCGGATAGCGGAAGTTCCGCCACGCTTGCGGCTCGGCGGCGAACGCGGCGGGGCTCGGGGGCGCGGAACACGAGCCGGCTGAGCACGCGAGATTCACGCGACCCGCGAGATTGCCCGCGGTGTTCGAGGCCAGTTCAACACGAACGAGATCACCCTGGCGCGTGGTGCAATAGCGGTCGCCCAGATCGGCGTCGCGCACGAGCTCGTGGAAATCGCGGAGCGCGACGAGCGGCCGGACGACCAGCCGCACCGCTTCCTTCGACGACACCGAGTACCTCACGCGGCACGCGCCGGCGCGCGACCCTCCCCGCGGCCCATCGGTCGACGGCGGGATCAGCGTCAGTTCGCGCGTCACGCGGGCGGCCTTGGTCCCCGGCGCGCCGGGAACGTCGATCGTCCAGCGCACGAGGCCCGGCTCCTGCTCGAAGCGAGTGATGAGCGACGCGCCGCCGGGATGGGGCTCGCCCAGGCCGTGGAACAGAAAGCTCGAAAGGTCGATGCGCCGTTCGTTGGGGCGGCCGGGCGAGAGGACGAGCTGTTCGCTCGCCGAGTGCAGCATCACGACTCGCCCGACGGGCGGATCGGTCGCGACGATCTGCCACGCGTGGTATCGGCGCGTCGGGATCGCCGCGGCGGAGCCCATCGCAAAGCCGCCCGTACCGTCGGCGAGCAACCACTCACGCTGAAGCAGTTCGTCGAGGGCGAGCGAGAGCGCGTGCGTGGGGAGCATGGTGGAGCGTAGGAGGCGTGGTTACGAACCCCGAGTGGTGCGATCGCTCCCATGCCGAAGTCTTCGGACGCGGGGCTTGGGGCTCGGCACAGGGTCGGGTTGATTCGAGCCAGCCACTCGGCAGTTGGCCAGCGTCGATCGCTACTTCGGCGGCGTGAGGATCGAATCGCCCGGCGGCAACTGGGGCGGCGCCTCGCCTTCCGGCTTCGCGCCCGCGGGCTCGTCCTTCTTCAGCAGGTCGTCCATCGTGGTCGCGAACTGCTTGGCCTTGAAATCGGGGATCTGGAACGCCCAGCCGCTCCACTTGGCGGTGAGGTCCGCGGCTTCCTTCTGGACATCCGCGGCGGGGCGCGCGATGGGGTCGGGCTGCTCGCCCTCGGCCAGCACCGGCGCTTCGTACGTCGCGGTCAGGACGCCCCAGCTCTTCTCGCCCACCTTGCTGAGCTGGATGTTGAGGCGCAGGCCGTCGAACGTGCGATACTCCGCAAAGCCGCTGGGCGTCGCGTCCTTGAGCTCGCTCGCGGGCTTCACGTCCTCGAAGCTGACATAGGCGAGCGCGCCGGCGGCGGAGTTGGCGGCTCCGGGCGACGAGAGTTCCTTGTCCGCTGGGACATCTGCGACGCGGTAGTTCACTTCCTTGCTGCTCGGGCGATCGACAACGACCGACGAGCCGTCGGCGTGAACGAAGATCGCGCCCTTGACGCGTCCGGAGTCGAACGCGGTGAGCTCGCGCTTCACCCACGTCATCGCGTCGGTGGGGAACGACCACGAGGGGCTCGTCCTCCCTTCGGCGAGCAGCGACGCCGCCTCGCCCGCGCGGCGGACGTAGACCTGCGTCTTGCTCCCGGCGTTGCCCGCGTCCTTGCCGACGATGAGCGACGCGATGGGCTCGCCGCCCGCGTCCTCGAGCGTAACGAGCTTTGACGTCGCGCCCGCCTGCGTGATGTCCTCGACGCCCAGGCGCGTGTACATGTCGGGCTTGCTGGTCTTGGTTTCGAGCGCCGAGAGGTCGGCCAGCGACATCAAGGCTTCCTTCACCTTCTCGAATTCGACGGGATACCCGCCGCGAGACTCGAGCCCCCAGCCCTTGTCGGACTTCTTGACGATCGTTTCGCCGCTGGCGTTCTTCACGCGGACGAGAGCGATGTCGTTGATCTTGTCGGCCAGATCGGGGAAGACCTTGGCGGCCTTCTGTTCCGCGGGCGCCGAGGGCGAGCGCGAGAAGACCAGCGCCAGGGCGCCGACGACGACCGCGACCACGAGGAGGATGGAAAGAACCTTGGCGTTCATGCCGCACTCCCTGTCTTCTTCTGGCTTGAGCGTCGCGCCGCCCGGAAGCCGCCGATCGCCAGAGCCGCCAGCGCGACGACGACGGGCATGGCGCCGATGTTGATGAACTTGAGCTTAGCCTCGAGGGTGTCGATGTCGGAGCGCAGGTTGAGCTGCACCTGGCGGAGCTCCTTGCGCGCGTCGAAGACCTGCTTCTCGAGCTTGTCGATCTCGACCTTCTGCTCGGGCGAGAGGATCATCGCCGACTCTTCCTTGGCGTCGGGGCGCTTGCGCTGCAGCTCGCTGATGCGGTCCTGCGTGAGCTGGATCTGCTGCTGGAGTTCCTGCTCGCGGGCGCGGAACTTGTCGTCGGCCTTGCGCTGCAGGTCCTCAACGAGCGTGAAGGGACGCGCGAACTCGCCGCGGGCACGCACGGACAACAAGTCAGCCGAGCCGCACAGGTTGTCGACGAGGTTGACGACGAAATCGCCGTTGTCGGCGATCTTGCGCGCCATGCCGAAGATCTGATCGATCTGCACCCAGAAGCGATCGTTCATGAAGTCGACGTCGGCGACAACGACGACGTTGATCGGGCCCTTGGTCTCGTCAACATGGCCGGCCTTGGGGTCGGCGGGCGCCTGGCCCTCCGCCGGCGCGGGCTTGCCCGCGGGGAAGGCCGAGTGCAACGCGGTGCCCGGCGCGAGCGACAGGCGGGCGGCCATGGCCAATTCCTGCCCGCTGGGCTTGAAATCGTTGAGCAAGCGCTTGGGGTCGGGCATGGCCGCGACCTGCATCGCGTCGATCTCCTGCGATTGCTTGGTCGTGTGCACCAGGGGCGAGAGCACGATCACGGGCTTGGGCGCGGGTTTGGACTCGGTCGGCTTGGCTTCCGCGGCCTTGTTCTCTTCAGTCTTCTTCTCGTCAGCCTTTGCGTCGCCTTCTTTCTTTGCTTCCTCGGGCTTCGCCTCGTCCTTCCTGGTTTCGTCCTTCTTCTCTTCGGGCTTGGCCTCTTCCTTCTTCTCTTCGCTCTTGAGGCGCAGGATGCCGGGCGTGCCGAGGTTGAGCGACGTGAGCTGGCCCGTGGTGGGGTCGGTGCGATCGATGCCGTCCTTGGTGACGCTCTGCCACGCGAGGAACGGGATCGCCTGCCCCTGGCCGCGCATCGTGACCTGGGTGGCGAAGACGCGGTCGCCGGCGATCTTGCCGGGAACCAGTTCGAGCCCCCAGGAATCGAAGACCTTGCCGAGGCTCGACGAGCGATCGGCCATCATCGCGGCCATGGGATTTCGCGGATCCGCGCCCGATGGGTCGGCCTCGCACATCGGGTCGACGAACACCAGCAGCTTGCCGCCCTTCATGACGTGCTGATCGATCGCGTACAACGTCGCGTCGCCGAGCTGCTTGGGATGGATGACCATGAGCAGATCAACGTCGGCCGGGATCTCGGTCGCGGTGGTGGGGACGTTGCGGACCTCGAAGAGCGTCTTGAGCTCTTTGATGACCTGCCAGGGCTGCTGGCGCGAGGGCTGGCCGGTCAGGGGATCGAAGGGCAGGCCCTCGACGGGGAGCGTCGACATCAGCCCGACCACCTTTTTCTTCGGGTTCGCCAGCGAGTACACCAACCGCGCAACCTCGTACTCCAGGAATCGCTCGGCCGTCGGATCAAAGAACGGGATGACCTCCTTGCCGTCGGTCGCGTTGGTGCCGACCAGCCCGAAGTACACCGAGACGCCCGGCGCGATCTGCGAGCCGCGCACGCCCGCCTCATTGGCGCGGTCTTCGTCCTCGGAGAACGCGACGGGATCGACGGCGTTCACGACGATCTTGCCGCCGGACATGGCCGAGAACTCATCGAGCACCTCGCGCACGCGCTGGGCATAGCTGACCAGCCCCGGCAGGCCCTGCATCGACTTGTCCGAGAGGTACAGCGTGAGCTTGATGGGCTCGTCGATTGAGCGCGCGATGTTCCGCGAGCCCTCGGTGAGCGTGTAGAGCTTCTGCGAGGTGAGGTCGATCCGCGCGGAGCGCGCCACGCGCCCCGCCAGGATGTTGATCCCGAAGAACAGGGCCACCAGCAGGATGAGGCCGCCGATTCCAATGACCTTGGTGTTCATGGTTGTTTCCACCGATCGCGGGAGCGCCCGCGTCGAATCTCGTCGAAGTCCCTACTCGGCCTTCTTCATCTCGATCACGATGCCGGCGCCGTAGAGGAACACACCGATCAGCGACCCGAAGAAGACCAGGTCGCGCAGCGCGACCACGCCCTTGCCCATGCCGTCGAACCGGGAAAGGAAGCTGAAGCTCGACACGGCCTCGATGAGCCACGACGGCGCCCAACCCTTGAAGAAGTCGAGCACGGGAGAGAATCCCGCCAGCAGGAAGCCCAGGCAGATCATGAGGCTGATGACGAACGCGATCACCTGGCTCTTGGTGGCGGCGGAGACGCACGAGCCGATCGCCAGGAAGCCGCCGGCCATGAGCAGCCCGCCGATGTACGACCCGACGATCACGCCGTTGTCCGGGTCGCCGAGGTAGTTCACGGTGATCCATAAGGGAAAGGTGAGCAGGAGCGCCAGCCCCGTAAACGCCCACGCCGCCAGGAACTTGCCCAAGACCGCGCCCCACTGCGACACCGGGAGCGTGAGCAACAGCTCGATCGTCCCGCCGCGCCGCTCCTCGGCCCACAGCCGCATCGACACCGCGGGGATGAGGAACAGATAGAGCCAGGGCAGGAAGTCAAAGAACGGGCGGAGGTCCGCCTGCCCGCGCTCGAACAGCCGGCCCAGTTGGAACGTGAACACCCCCGCCAGCAGCAGGAAGATCACGATGAAGATATACGCGACGGGCGTGACGAAATACCCCGCCAGCTCGCGCTTAAAGATCGGATACCACCCTTGCACGCTTCATCTCCTTGATCGCGCGTCGCCGCGCGGGAAGCGACCGTTCCTTGCCCGTTCGAAGCTCACTTGCTCTGCGTGATGTCCCGGAAGACCTCGTCGAGGCGCCCGTGCTCCACGCGGAGTTCTTCCAGCCCCCAGCCCCGCGCCTTGACCAGCGCGCTGACCTCGCCCGCGATGGTGTGCCCGTGCTTGGCGATCGCCGTCGCGCGGCAGAGCCCGTTGTCCTGGCGCGCGTGGTCCACGTCGCGCACGCCCGTGATGCGTTTCAATTCGCTGACCATCTGGTCCTTGTCCGCGCCGCGCACCGCGATGGTGACGGCGTTATGAACGCGCGATCGGGCCGCGAGCTGCGCGGGCGTGCCGTCGGCGATGACGCGGCCGCGCGCGATGATGATCGCGCGGGTGCACACCGCCTCCACCTCTTCGAGGATGTGCGTGGAGAGCACGATCGCCTTCTTGCCCGCCATCTCGCGGATGAGGGCGCGGACCTCGTGCTTCTGGTTGGGGTCCAGTCCGTCGGTCGGCTCGTCGAGGATCAGAACTTCGGGATCGTGCAGGATCGCCTGGGCCAGGCCCACGCGCCGCTTGAAGCCCTTGGAGAGCGTCTCGATCGGCTGACGCAGCACGCCCGAGAGCTGCACGCGCTCGACGACGTGCGCGATGCGGGATTCGGTGGTGTCGCCCATCTTCCGCACCTGTGCGCAGAAGGAAAGGAACGACTCGGGCGTCATGTCCGGGTACGCGGGCGCGCCCTCCGGGAGGTAGCCGATCCGCTCCTTCACCGCGATCGGGTCCTTGACGACGTCGTGCCCGCACACGCTCGCGCTCCCCGACGTCGGCGTCAGGAAGCCCGTCACCATCTTCATCGTCGTGCTCTTGCCCGCGCCGTTCGGCCCGAGGAACCCGAGCACCTCGCCCTTGTCGACCTTGAGCGTCACGCCGTCCACGGCCAGGATCCCCGTCGATGGCGATCCGAACCGTTTCGTCAACGAGTTGAGTTCAATCATCGTCTATTCCTAGCCAATTCCCGCCACGCCCGGCAAACCCGCGTCGCTCGCCCAGCGTGCTCCGGGCACCCTAGCCCGGTTCTTGGACGTTTCTTGTATCCCCCCGGTTCGCGCGTCTCAAGTCCTGAAGCGGCTTCAGTCCATGAGTCCAAGCGCCCCGACCCCCTCAGGATACCGACGACCGGCACAGATCACCCGAGCCGCCCGCCAATGCGAATGCCGCCCCTTGACCGGACCCCGCGCGAATCGCACCTCTCTTCTTGGCCGGTTCGGGGCACTCCGGCACGCGGACGGGACACGGAAGCTCGTCGCGCCACGTGTTTTCAGGCATCGCCCGTGCCGTGTGGGGGTCGAGCCCATGCGCGAGGCGCCTTTTTCATCCGAGCACCCAAACGACCACCAATCAACGGCGAAAACACTCCGGATTGGTTCGCTCGAGGTCTCGCTCGAACCAGCGCCGGAGGGAACGCTGGTGGTTCGCCTCTTGGGGCGGGAGATTCGCAGCCGCCAGGCCGCGGAACTTGCCTATCGCCTGACCGACGCCGCCCTTTCCTGCCGCGGGCGGATGGTGGTGGCGATGGACGGCGTGTCGAACGTCTCCTCGGAATGGCGGCAGGCGATCGACGATCTCTCGCGGCGCTGCGAGGTGATGGGCGGGTCGCTGATCGTCAAGGGCCTGGATGCCTGCCGCGGGCGGGCATGCGCCCCGGTCAAGGCCGCGTAGGGAACGATCGCACGCCCTGGCTCGTACAGTCTTGTGGGCCCCGGGAGTGCGCGGTGCGCACGGCGTAGTTCAACGCCGCGTTCGCGCCGTCACGACGCCGGGGTGGGGCGGAGGGAGAGGATGCGGACGCAATCGACAGCGCGGGTGGTCATGCTGTGCGCGGGACTCGCCTGCGCGCTGGCGATCGCGGGCCCTCCGGATGCACCGCGGGGCACGCTGCGCCTGCGCACCGGGGATGTCGATCTCGGTGCGCGGCCATCGCTTATCGCCGATCAGGCCGCGTTCTCGCGCGGCACGTTCGGCGTGATCGAGCTCGACGGCCCGATGACCCCCGCGAAGCGTGCGGCCCTCGTCGGCGCGGGCGTGGTGCTTTACGATTACCTCCCCGATCACGCGTACCTGGCTGAGCTCTCTGGCGCGAGCAAGGCCAGGCTCCGTGCGCTGAAGTTCGTTCGCTCGGTCTCCGCGTATGACGACGCGTGGAAGCTCGATCCGGCGCTCGCGGCCCGCGCCGGCGGCGCCAAGCGAGCGTTCAAAGATGCTTCTCGAATCAACGACGAACGGGCAGGGCTTGTGTTGGTCGCCGCGACCTTGTTCCCCGGCGTTGATCCCGCCGCGGCGTGGAACGCGATCAAGGCCAGCGCGCCCTCCGCGACGCTGGTTTCCAGCGCGAGGGGCGAAGTGGTCGTGAAGCTCGCGCGCGGGCAGATCGTGAGCGCATCGCGTGCCGCGGGCGTGCGCCTTCTGGACGAACCGGGCGAGATCGAGCTGCGCGACAACTCGGTCAACTGGATCGTGCAGAGCAACCAGGTCAACGTCACGCCCTTCTACTCCCGCGGCCTGACGGGCTCGGGACAACTCCTTGGCATCATCGACACGCGCTGCACGCCCGATCACTGCGCCTTCCTGGACACCGTGAACCCGATCGGCCCACTGCATCGCAAGATCCAGGCGTACAACGCCACGACCGGCTACACCGAGCACGGCACGCGCGTCGCGTCGATTGCGCTGGGCGATCCGCAGGACGGCAGCGAATCCACGGGCGTGGCGTACGGCGCGCGGATGGTCTTCAACACGCCGCCCAGCGCGACCGAGACCGGAGTCTTCTCCCGCTTCGAGCTTCATCGCACGCAGGGCGCGTTCGTCCACTCCAACAGCTGGGGGCTCAACAACAGCAGCCAGTACACCGGCGTGGTGCGCGCGGTCGACGATTTCTCGTGGCAGCACGACGACAACCTCGTGATCTTCGCGGTCGCGAACTCGACGTCGGTCACGATCAAGATCCCCGAGAACGCCAAGAACTGCCTGGCGGTCGCGGGCTCGGGCGACACGCCCAACCAGGACAACCTCACCGAGGGCGCGAGCGGGCCGACCTCCGATGGTCGGCGCAAGCCCGAGGTGCTCGCGCCGGGGAGCGGCATCCAGGCCGCCGCGACGCAGACGGGCTGCTCGGTGTCGGGCGGTTCGGGCACCAGCTATGCCGCGCCCGCGATCGCGGGGCTGGCGACGCTGATGCGTGACTACTTCGTGCGTGGCTACTACCCGACGGGCTCGGCGAACGCGTCGAACGCGATCGTGCCCTCGGGCGCCTTGCTCAAGGCCGCCCTCATCAACTGCTCGCAGGACCTCTCGGGCGAAGCGGGCTATCCGGGCAACCGCGAGGGGTGGGGGCGCGTGCTGGGTGATTCGGCCCTTTATTTCAGCGGCGACGCGCGGCGCCTCCGCGTGCTGGATCAATACAACAACGTCGCGGGCGCTCTCTCGACGGGCCAGGGCGTGACGCTCCGCGTGCGCACCGCGATCTCGGACGAGCCCTTGCGCGTGACGCTGGCGTTCCACGATGCGCCCGCGGCCGTGAACGCGGCCAGCGCCGCGGTGAATGACCTCAACCTCGTCGTCCAATCGCCCGCGGGCTGGGAGTACCTTGGCAACGTCTTTGTCGGCGGGTTTTCCGACGTGGGCGGGAGCGCCGACGCGATCAACAACGTCGAGCAGGTGCATCGCGAGATCGCCGAGCCCGGCGTGTGGACCATCACGATCGACGCCGCCGCCGTCAACGTGGGCACGCAGGGCTACGCGCTGGTCGTGACCGGCGCGGTGTACTGCCCGGCGGATGTGAACACCGACGGCTTTGTGAACGGCGACGACTACGACGCGTTCGCCGAGGCCTTCGACGCCGCGGACCCCGCCGCCGACTTTGATTCCAATGGCTTCGTGAACGGCGATGACTATGACGCGTTCTCGGAGGCGTTTGATCGGGGGTGCTGAGGAGATCGCGAAGTCACGCAGCCGAAGAAGGCGTGAATGATGGGGGGTCATCGCGGAACACGGAGTGAGCCGTTGGTTCGCGCGCCTGATGATCGAGCGAATGACTACGTCGTAGGTCTGGAATTCACCCGATCGGAAGTGTGCTCTTTTTCCTTGCCATTGCGCCAAAGCTCGCCTGCGGGCGCCTTTTCTGCTTCTTCGTTCATCGGACTCAAGCAAAAACTGATCGCATTTTCCCTTGCGTCCATCCCCGCCGCGCGCGATACTGGAATCGCTCTGAATTCCGCCGTTCGGCGGTCGTTTGCGGTTTCTTCCGTGAGTTCTTCACGGTTGTCTTCTCGAGATTCTCGCGTGGGTCTGGGCGTGGCGGCGTTGGCGCGTCCGGTCCGGGCTTGACGCGAAGAGCAGGCGCAGGATGCGTCGTGATCGGCTTTGGCGCGCCGGGCTCGTGGGCCGGCGTGCCCCGCCGGCGCC
>JABWBC010000046.1 GCA_013360695.1 Phycisphaerales bacterium | reverse complement strand
AGCCGCGGCGGATTCGGCGGCGGTGGTGGCGGCGGCGGTGGCCGTGGCCGCGGCGGCTGGTAAATCAGCCCGCTCAATCTGATCTGATTCACTCGTGAATCACAAGCCGGAGCCCCCTGGGCTCCGGTTTTTCATTGGCATTTCCGACACACTCGATCACATCACGCACATCCAGATCGAAATCCACACGCCGCCCGCGAGCATTGCCACCGCGCAGTATCCGACGATGTCGCGGGCTCGGGCCCGCGTAATCGCCAGGAGCGGCAGGGCCCAGAACGGCTGGAGCATGTTGGTGAGCTGATCGCCGTACGCGACGGCCATCACCATCTTGCCGAGCGGCACGCCGGTCGTGAGCCCGGTCTGCAGCGCGATCGGTCCTTGCACCGCCCACTGCCCGCCGCCAGAGGGCACGAAGAGGTTGATGACGGCCGCGGAATAGAACGTCAGCAGGGGCGTAAAACTCTGGCCGCCGGCGCTGGCGATGATGTTGGCGATCGTGGCGATCAGCCCCGAGGCCTCCATCATCGCCATGATCCCGGCATAGAGCGGGAACTGGAGGATGATGCCGGCGCACCCGCGAGCGGCGTCTTCGGCGCTGGCGGCATAGGACTTCAGCGAGCCGTGCAGGATCAGGCCGAGCGCGAGCATGAGGGCACAGAACTCGTTGAGCCCGAACTCCATCAGCGACCTGGTCTGGATGAAACGCCACACGACCAGCGTCAGCGGGATGGCCAGCGCCAGCATCACGACGGCGGAGCGTTCGAGGCGATCGGGCATCGTGATCTCTTCGCGCGATTCGCCCGTGTGTTCCCCTGCACGCGCTTCGCTGATCCCGGATTCGCTCGCGCCGTGATCGCGCGTGATCGCCTCGGGCGGCGCGACGCACAGCGCCGCCTCGCGCGGGGAAAGGAGCGCCAGCACGAGCGGCACCAGCGCCAAGAGCCCGAGCGTGATGACGAGGTTGAACGGTGCGAACATCGACTGATCGAGCGGCACGGGAACATCGCCCAGAGAGGCCATCGCGCTGGCGGGCAGGACCTTGGCGGCCTCGAGCTTGGAGGTCATCGAGAGCGGCGCGGAGCCGGAAAGCCCGCCGTGCCAGACCATGAGGCCGGTGTAGCCCGCCGCGACGACGAGCGGGTAATGCAGCGACTGGCCGCGCTCGCGGAAGGCGCGGCCGACCTCGCGGGCGAGGATCGCGCCGACGATGAGGCCCAGTCCCCAGTTGACGACGGCGGCGGAGCAGGCCAAGAAGCCGACCATGGCGACGGCGGATGCGCCGGAACGCGGGAGCGAGGCCATGCGCGCCAGTGCGCGCTTGACGATCGGGGCGTCGGCCAGAGCGTGCCCGGTGACAAGCACAAGGCACATCTTCATCGCAAAATCAAGCAGTTTCCAGAGGCCGGAACTCGCGCGCCAGGAATCGAGGAGGGCCAGAGCCCGCTCGGCGAGCGATTTGTCGCCCCAGGTGCCGAACGCCAGCGCCAGGACAAAGGTCAGGATCGTGAGCCCGACGGCGAGCACGAACGGGTCGGGCACGATGGCGCGAAAGACTCGGGTGATCGCAAGGCCAAGACGGGGGATCATGGGGACAAGATACCGACCTTGCTCAGCCCGCGCCGAGGTCCTTACACGTTCGATTTCACACGATTGTCGTGCTTGCACAGCATCTGGCAGTTCTTCGCGTCAGTCTTCCCGCCCTCGGACCAAGGCTTGATGTGGTCGGCCTCCATTTCATCCAGCTCCCACTTCTTTTTCTTGTTCGGGCCGGTGCATCTTGGACAGATGCCCTTCTGCCGCTCGTACGCCTCGCGCTTCATGTTCGGTGTGAATGCGCGAATATTGAGATGCGACTCGTCGCCGTCCAAAACGAACGGGTAGATCCCCGGCTTGCTGGTGACGTCCTCATCCTCCATCAGGCGGGCGATTTCTTTGTCCAGTTTCTTCGCGTCCAACTTCTTATCCTTGAACGCGTTGTACAACGGTCCCCACGCCACACCCTTCATCTCCTTGCGGTATGCGGGAAACGTCGCCTTGGTCCAGTCGATGACGCTGCGGAAGTGGTTCCACAGCGCGATCGCGCTCGGGTCGTGCTGGTGCCGGCCCATGTACTCCTCGACGGCGTCCGCGCCCTTGATCCCCTCGACCTCTGCGTGCCACTCGATGGCCGTCTCCAGGTACTCCTGCCGAATCATCTCACCGGAGAGGTATTCGCTGGCGATCTGGTACGCGGGGCAGCCGCGCTTGCTGAAGTACTTCTTGGCCTCGTTGGTCCACGGCCCGGCGTAGACGGCGTTGCGGAGTTCCTGTTCACTCAGCTTCACACCCGCGATGTTGATGGTGCGGAACCACTCCAGCCGCTCGGAGTCGGTGCCGGAGCAGAAGTAGATCATGCACTCGTAGTCGAGAATACTGCGCCGCTCGTCGTCGGCAAGGTTGTTGAAGTACAGGTTCGCGAGCGAGTACTCCCCTGCAACGTACTGGCAGAGGGAGAGGGTGCGCTGCTGGCCGTCGATGATCTCGTAGTTCCCGTCGTCACGGACGGACCAGTACATGACGTTCAATGGGAAGTTCTTGTGGACGGTGTCGATGACGGCGTTGCGCTGCTTGTCCTTGTATATAAACTCGCGCTGGTAGGGCGGGCGGACGTCGAGCTTGCCGCCGTAGGCGCGGACGCCTTCTTCGGCGTTGTCAACGAACCCGGCGCAGAGTTTTTCGACGGTGATCTTGTGGAGTTCGATCTTCATGTCGTCCTTTGAATCAGGATGCGCCCGTAACGAAGCTTGCCGCCGATGTACGGCCCGTCCTTTCCGCTCGCCGACGGAATACCAGCAAGCCCCTTGATGTTGCCAGCGATCAAGCCGACGATCTTGAACTGGTCCGGGTTGTAGTGCTCGAGAAACGTGACGGGTACGCCCATGACGCCGTCACAGTCGCGCGGAATGTCCTTATAGGTTGAGACTTCGATCGCCTCGTAGTTGTCAAACTTCGGGTAGGGCTTTTCGTAGATGCTCCGGTACAACGTCAGCTCTTCATGCCGCTTTGCGATGTCGAGATTTGTGAACCAGCAAGCGTTGCCCAAGCTCCGCCAATTGGTTCCGTGTTCATCTCGCCAGCTTCTCACGCCGCGCATTTCGTAGTGGTCTGGCACGACAAACGCGACGGGGTGCGTGTACCCTAGCCAAATCCTGTTGTCCCGTATCAGGGTAAAGATCTCCCTGTACGTGATTGCGTTGTGATTTCCGATGATGATGAACTTCTTCTTGTGCTCCACCAGCTGCCCGACATACTCCCGGAACAGCGAGAACGGCGGGTTGGTGACGACGACGTCCGCCTCCTTGAGGAGCGCGATGCACTCCGGGCTTCGGAAGTCGCCGTCGCCGTCGAGCATCGTTTTGTCCAGCTTGGTGAACCCCGGGACGCGGCCGCCCGGCGTCAACTCGCCGCTATAGATCAGCCGCAGGCCCCGCCCGCTTTCGTTCTGGCTGAACAGGTCGGGGTCGGCGTTTCGGTAGCAGGTGGTGATGAGCCGCTTGAGCTTCAGGTCGTGGAACTTGTTCGAGAAATAGCGGAAGAAGTTGCTCACCTTCGGGTCATCGCAGTTGCACAGGACAGTCTTGCCCTCAAAGTGCTTCGTGTAGTGCTTGAGTTCCTTCTCGATGTCCGGGAGTTGGGTGTAGAACTCGTCCTGCTTGGTCGCCCTGGCGGCTTGGAGGCTGCGGTTCAGCGACTTGGATGCTGAGGGCGCTCTCGGAACTCGCTTGGATATCGATTTGGCCATTGCTGTGCGATCGTACCGCACAGACTCCGCACGGGCAACTCCCGCGAATCGACTCGCCTCGGCACGCCTCACTTCGCCGGGATCGCCTCGCCGCCCTTTTCCACGTTGTCTTTCGTAAACAGGCGCGTGCCGAGCGTGATGGTCTTTTCGACCTTCTCGCCCTTGCTGAGCTTGATGGCCGCGTCGATCGCCTCGGCCGCTCCGTTGGGATACTCGAACGTCGCGGCGAGCATGCCGGACTTGACGGCCTGCACGCCCTCGTGCGGGAGCGCGTCGACGCCAATGAAGATCATTTCCTTCTCGCGCCCGGCGTCCTTGGCGGCGTTGTAGGCCGCGATCGCGGCGGGATCGTTGGCGCCGTAGACAACCTTGATCGAGCCCTTCTTGGCGTTGCGGGCGAGCGCCGCCTGCATCTTCTCGCGGGCCTTGTCGCTCAGCCACTCCATGTCCGCGTCGTACACGATCTTCAGCTTGGTGTCCTTGATCGCCTCGCGGAACGGCTCGGAGCGGTCCTTGGCGGCGATGGTCGAGGAGAGTCCTTGTAGTTCAACGACGCCGCCCTCGGCCTTGTCATTGCCGCCGAGCGTCTGCACGATCCATTTGCCGACCTGTTCGCCGATGACGCGGTTGTCGGCGCCGATGAAGCAGGTGTATTGATCGCCCTCGACCTTTCGATCGAGGATGATGACGGGGATGCCGGCCTTGAAAGCGTCGGCGATGGCGGGCGTCAGGCTCGTGTCCTTGGGCGAGATGATGAGGACGTCGACCTTCTGCGAGACGAACTCGCGGACGTGCCCGATCTGGCGGAGCGCCTCGTTCTGGGCGTCCTTGGCGATCAGCTTGATCTCGGAGTGCTTGGCGGCATTGGCCTTGATGTCCTTGTCCATCTGCTCACGCCACGGCTCGCCGCGGTTGCACTGGCTGTAGCCGATCGTGATGGCTTTGGCCGCGGGCTGCTGTGCTTCGCCGGCGAAAGCGGCGAGCGCGAAAGGGGCCGTGACGAGGGCGGCGAGAACGAATCGGCGGGTATGCATGAGATGGCCTCGAGAGTGGGTGCTTGGCGGAATTGTACACGAATCCGCGTAGTGGAATCACCCGCGCCGCTTGAAGCCCTGGGCCAGCACGGCGAGGACGATGATGACTCCCGTAATCATGTACTGCTCGGCGGTGCCCACGCCGTTGATGTCGAGGATCTTGCGGAGGTAGGCGATGACGAGAGTGCCGAGGACGGTGAGGAGCGCGCCGCCGCGCCCGCCGGAGAGCGACGTACCCCCAATCACGACCATGGCGATGGCGGTGAGTTCGTAGCCCACGCCCGCGTCGGGGTTGCCCTGCCTTTCGAGCGCACAGAAGAGAACGCCCGCGAGGCCCGCGAGCACGCCGCAGAGTGTGTACGCGATGATCTTCACGCGCTTGACGGGGACGCCCGCGTATCGGGCGGCCTGTTCGTTGTCGCCGATGGAGTAGAGCCAGACTCCGAGCGTGGTGGTGCGCAGGATGATGAGCGTGGCGGCTGCGGTGACGACGAAGAACGCGATGGAGATCGGAATGTCGACGCCGCCGACGTGAAGCTGGTAGTTGAGTGCTTCGAGGATGGGCGGGTACGGGAACTTCTGGATCTTCACGCCGTCGGTCGACCACTTCGCCAGGCCGCGGGCGAAGGCCATGATGGCGAGTGTGGCGACGAAGGGCTGGAGCCTTGCGTGGGCAATGAGCGAGCCGGCGGTGAGGCCGCTGGCGGTGCCGACGGCGAGCGCGGCGATCCAGGCGATCCACGCGGCCCATTCGTGCTTGAGGGCGATGAGTGCGAAGGCAACGCCGGCGAGCGCGACCACGGAGCCGACGGCCAGGTCAATGCCGCCGGTGATGATGACGAGCGTGAGGCCGCAGGCGAGGATGCCGTAGGGGGCGTTCTGGCCCAGCGCGTCGAGATGGGTTTGGGCCTGAAAGAACAGGCCGTCGGCGTTGAAGATCGCGCCGCCGATGAGGACCAGCGCGAGCGCGACAAAGCCCGCGATGACCTCGCGGCTCAGTCGTGCGTTGGAACGGACGTGATTCATGCGCAAAGCGAAGAGCGGCTTACGACACGCGTTTCATCTCTCCCCCACTCCTCGCCGGATCATCGCACGCTCCCCGCGATACGTCTCGCCATGAGCGAGAACGCAGCGCCGCGTGCAATTCACCTCGCGGGCGTCAGCACCAGGCAATCCAGGCCGAAGAAGGCCTTGCTCCCCATGGACTTTTCGTTGCCGCCCACGACCTCGGCTCGCAGGATGAACAAATCGCCCTTGGGCTCGACGACCCCGAGGTCGATCTCGCCGGTGGGCTCGACCTTGCCCTGCCCTCCGCTGAAGAGATCGATGTCCTTTCCCGCCTGCTTGCCGTCGATCGAGAAGCGGACGACGCCGTAGTCCCAGCTCTTGGTGGCATGGAGCGCGACCTTGACAGGCTTCCCCTTTTCGCAAGGCACTTTGAGCTCGACGAAGTCTCCGACGCGGCGCCCCTGCACCCACAGGTGCCCCTCGCCGCTCCACGTCCGCGGCTTGAAGGAGCCCATTCCCTGCCCCCCCACCGTCACATCCGGCGCGGACTTCAACACTTTCAAATCCTCGCACTCGATCGCGCCCTCGATCTTGAACGGCGGCGGAAGGGGCGGCGGCTGCGGCACGATCGCGCGGGCCGCCTCGGGGATCGCCGGACGATTGTGCGTCGCGCCGGGCTTGGCATAGAAGTACGACGTGGCCGCGTACGCGACATCGCACTCCTTCCAGTGCCACACCTCCATGTCAAACTTCAGCGACTTGGCGAACGGGATCGCGTCCAGCGCCCGCACGCGCGAGACCGTCGTGTGCCCATAGTTGTTCCCGGCGAGCTGCCCGTCGACGCGCGGCTGGGCGTGATAGGGATGCTCGAACTTCAGCGGGCAGCACCAGGCATAGCCGTAGTAGTCCTCGGTCCCCGTGCCGAAGTGAGAGGGGAAGGCCTCGCCGTCGACGAAGATCTTTTCGTCGCCTTCGCCCCACCACTCGGGGACGGGGTTCATGATCGACAGGTTGTCGCCGACATAGACGCCGGCGCCCTTGATGTCGACGTAGTTGTAATCCTGCGTCCCGCGGGCGCCCAGCGCGCGGATCGGATAGTCCGAGCGCCAGCGGGCGAAGAAGTGCATGGAGTTGTCGTTCCATGCCCAGTCGCGGACATCGGTCAGGAGCATCATGCCGACGGGGTCCTTGCCGAGGTTCACGAGCTTGATCGATCCGGTCTTGGCGTAGGGCATGACCCAGCGGCAGGAGAACTCGCCGGGCTTCTGCACGCTGCGGTACCAGTCGCGGTACTCGTTCACGCCGACGCCCGAGCCGAAGAACTCGCTGACCGGGCACCAGATCGTCTGCTCGCCGTCGAACGTGCCGACGACGACGATGGAGCGGCCGGCCTGCTCCATGTCCTTCGCGGAAATCGAAACGCGCAGGCTCTCGATCGCGTGCTGGCCCTCCGGCAGATCGATCGCATACTCCGCACCGGGCGCGAGCTTCTTCTTAGGGGGCGGCGGAGCCTTGGGCTCCGGGCCGTTGTCCTCGATCAGCTCTTTGTTGACCGCCTTGATCGCGTCAAGATTGCCCTTGAGCAGCGCGGCGCTGGCGGAGACGACGTCCGATCCCTTCTCATAGGTGCGATAGTTGATCTGGTAGTAGAACTCGTTCCGATCGCTCGTGACCTTGCAGTGCTTGGCGTAGGGGATCGGAAGATAGAGATTCCAGCCGCGCGCGGATTCCTGCGAGAGCGGCGCGCCCACCACGTCGTTCTTCCCGCCCAGCATCGCCTCCATCGATCCTTCGAGCACCGGCGTCGTGTCGTTGTCGACATACACGCGCAGCACGCCCTTGGGATTTGCCGACCAGATGCGCACGACCGCGCCGGGACCGGCCTGATCCATCATCACCCATTCCTTGCGCCCGTTGGCCTCCTCGACGCGGATGAACTGGTTGTAATCGCCGTTGGCGAACCACGTCTCGCCGTTGGATGGCGACGTCGACGCGCGGTCATAGCTCGACGACTGCGAACAAACATACGAGGGCGCGGGATATCGCGCGACCGACGATCGGTCCGTCATCTCCGAGAGCAGCGACTGGAACGTGACCTGCGGCGGGGCGGCCAGCGCGACCGACGCAACGGCGATGAGTGTGCTCAGCATGACCACAGCATATCAACCCCGCTTCATCCGCGCGGTCGGTTCCCGAGGCGGCCCGCCTCTCCGAGGCAATGACCCGCCGCACGGATTCACGCTGAACCACACCCAACCATGCCAATCCGCGATGAATGGCGTCGGAATGCTCGCTCGCGCCCGGAATCATGCCGCAATGAAAGGAACGCCACGCCGAGCTCAGCACCCAGCGTCGAACGCCTCGGCAAACACGTCGTAGTCATCGCCGTTGACAAAGCCGTCCATGTTCATGTCGCCCGAGGGATCGGCAATGTCAAAGGCCTCGGCGAAATGGTCGTAGTCATCGCCGTTGACGAAGCCGTCGCGATTGAAGTCGGCGAGGCAGCCCGTGAATATGAACTGCGGGCTGGCGATCGTCGTGAAATCAACGCCCGCGATCGGACCGAGCGAAGCGACGTTGGAAGGTACGCCCCCCAGAACCTGGTTGGCCATGGTGGTGTTGGTGGGATCGGCCAGAAAGCCAGCGATGCGCAGCGGGCCAAGGCCGTTCCAGCCGAGTTCGCCCAGGTCGATCACGATCTCCACGCCGGTCGTGACATAGGGCGAGCCGCTGGTGGCGCCGCTCGGCCACGCCTCCACGCCGTCAACGTTGGAGTTGTCGAGCGCCAGCCCGATCAAGCCCGGCACCCCGACCGGATTCAGCGGATCGATGAGACACGACTCGCCGGCGGCGGACGGCGCGAACTGCGTGTAGAGCGCCGGCACGCTTCCGGTCTGGGCATCGATGCGCGGCCCGTCAAACCAGACGGGCGTCACGCCGTCCTTGACGCCCCCGCAATACGCCGTGTAATCCAGCGGAAAGCCGCCGCTGTTCGTGCGCGGACCGGTCGATCGAAGCACCGCGGCGTCGGCCCACAGCTCGTAGTCGTCGCCGACCCTGACAGTGCGGATCGCGATCCAGTCATCCGCGGAAAATTCGGGGTCAAAGCGGAGCCCCGCCATCTTGCCGAGCATGTTGTTCGTGCCCGGAGGATTGTCGGCGCGAAGGACGTTCTGTCCATCGCCGTTGCCGTGGTCGATGAAGAGGTTGAGGACCGTGCCGTCGGTCTTGAGGTTTCCACCGACAAAGATGTACAGCTTCCCGGCGTCCATGCCAATGGCGACGTTGTCGATCTCCGAACCGATCGCCAGGTCGCGGTCGGGGACGGAGTCGCAGCGCTGGGTATTCACGCCGATCGCGTTGGTGTTGTTGAGCGTGGCGCGGATGGCCGGCGCGTTGCCCTGCCCGCCGGTCAGCGTGCCGCCCACGACCGCGCCGCCCGTGTTGCTCCCGCAGTAGTACGCTCGCCCGCCGCCGTCGTTGAGCATCTCGGCATAGGTGACGCTGAACGTCGCGGGCGACGAGCCCGGGCCGTCGGGATCAAGGCCGGAAAAGTCGAGGGCATAGTCCGCGTAGAGCTCGAAATCGAAGCGCATGCCGTTGAACGAGCCGTCATCGCCCATGATGTTGAGCGCGTAGTACCCATTGTCGCCGCGGATGGTGTTCTGCCCGGCGCCGGGCTTGCTGTCGAAGAAGAGCATGAGGTGCGAGGCGTCGGTCGCCAGGTTGCCCGCGACGAACACATAGAGATCGGTCAGCGTGCGGATGACGTAGACGCCGTCGATCTCCGACGCCGACGCATAGTCCAGCTGTCCGTCGGTCGAATCTCCCCAGTCGGCGTTGGCGGCCTGCAGAAACATCGCCGCGCCATACGCCGCGTCCAGTGTCCCATCGACCACCGGCGGCGCGACGCTCTGCCCCGCCCCGACCGTCACGTATTGCTTGTTGTCCGTGGGGTTGGAGAGCTGGTCGAAGCGCACGTCGCGCGAGTCGCCGAGCGCCGGCGCATCGCACAGCAGCGAACCGATCACCTGATTTGAGGAGAGCGTGTAGTCGGGCGAGACGATCAAGCCGCCGATTCGGATCGACGTGTTGTTCGACGGACTTCCCAGCGCCGTCATCGGCACCTTGAGCTCGATCCCGGTTGTGACGCTCCCGGGGTTTCCGAAGCCGGGCATCGAGGCCTGCGCGTTGTCACCGACCGCGGTGGGCACGGTCTGCACCCAGCGGATCACCTGGACGTCGCGGTTGATCGAGCCGTCGAGAACAACCTGCGCGCGAGCCAAGCCGCACGCCAATACCGCGGCCAGGGACAGAGCGATGACCGCGACGAACTTGTTCAGGTTTGCCTTCATGCACGCCTCGCTCCGAGCGAGCATCCAAGTCTACCCGAAATACCGCCGAACACAGCGAAAATCTCACTCCGGCGACTTATCGGGCCGCGTTCGGTCCCTTCCCAACCACCCACGTGGTACCATCCGCCGTTCTAGCCACGGAGTCCTGGATGAGCGAGACCGTCGAACGAGTCGTGCTGCGGGCCGAGGGAATCTCCAAGCGATTCGGGATCACCCAGGCGCTCGACAACGTCTCCGTCACCTTCCGCGCCGGCGAGGTCCACGCCCTCATGGGCGAGAACGGCGCGGGCAAGAGCACCCTCGGAAAGACCATCGCCGGTCTTCACAAGCAGGACAGCGGCCTCGTAACCATCTATGACGCGGCCGGCGCGCCCCGGGAACTGAAGCCCGGCTCCATCGACGACGCCTTCGAGGCCGGCGTGCGCATCGTCCACCAGGAACTCGCCCAGTGCCCGAATCTCACCGTCGCGGAGAACCTCTGCCTCCACGACATCCCGACCAGGGCCGGGCTGGTCGATCGCCGCGCCATGGCCGCGCGCGCCGCACGCCTCGTCCACAAGCTCGATCCCGGCATCGACGTCGAAGCGCCGCTCGGCCTGCTCTCTCCCGGACGCCGCCAGATCTGCCAGATCGCCGCCAGCCTCGAAGACCGCGCCGGCGCCTCCCACGCGCCCCGCCTCATCGTCTTCGACGAGCCCACCAGTTCCCTCTCCGTCGCCGAGGCCGATCGACTTCTCGAAATCACACGCCAGCTCGCCAAAGACGGCCTGACGATCGTTTACGTCAGCCATCGCATGGGCGAGATTTTCCAGGTGTGCGACCGCGTCACCGTCCTCCGCGATGGCAAGTTCATCGCGACCAGCAACATCAAGGACATCGACGAGCCCGTGCTCATCGAACAGATGATCGGCCGCCGCATCGAAGCGACCACCCGTCGCGCCAAGGGAACCCACGCGGACTCGAGCCCCGGGCACGACGCCGGCGAGGCCGCCGCGCTGCGCCAGTTGATCGGCGGCGAGCCTCACACGGCCGGCAAGCCGATGCTGGACGTGAAGAATCTCTCATCACCCGGCAAGCTGCGCGACGTCTCGCTCACGGTCCGCGCCGGCGAAATCCTCGGCATCGGCGGCCTGGTCGGCGCCGGCCGCTCCGAAACCCTGGACGCGATCTTCGGCCTTGATCCCAAGGCCACCGGCCAGGTGATGGTGGACGACAGACCCGTCAATCTCTCCTCGCCGCGCGGCCCGATCGCCGCCAGCATCGGCTACGTGCCCGAAGACCGCCGTCTGCAGGGGCTCTTCTTCCAGCTCGGCATCGACGAGAACATCCTCGTGCCCTTCATGCACCGCATCGCGGGCGCGTTGGGCCTCCGGCGCGGCGGCCGCGAGAAGGAACTCGTCACGGAAAAGGTCGGGCGATTCCAGGTCAAGGCCGCCTCCCTCGCCTCGCTCCCCGGCGAGCTCTCCGGCGGCAACCAGCAGAAGCTCCTCATCGCTCGCTGGATGGGAAAGGACACCAAGGTGCTCCTGCTCGACGAGCCCACCCGCGGCATCGACGTCGGCACCAAGAGCGAGGTCTACAAGCTCGTCCGCGCCGCCGCCGACGCGGGAGCGGCGGTGCTGCTCGTATCGAGCGAGATGCCCGAGCTCCTCGCCCTCTCCGATCGCATCGTCGTGATGTGCAACGGCCGCCTCAGCGGCGAACTCTCCGGCGACGACATGACCCAGACCAACATCCTCAAGCTCGCCACCGCCGACGAGGCCGTTCGACGCGGCGCGTAATCCAATCACTTCATGTTGCCCGGTCGTTGCACGCCGG
The DNA here is from genome assembly GCA_013360695.1 of Phycisphaerales bacterium. GTDB lineage: Bacteria > Planctomycetota > Phycisphaerae > Phycisphaerales > UBA1924 > JABWBC01. The sequence goes on along the minus strand of JABWBC010000046.1, from coordinate 12,230 downwards.
TCCCCAGGCACGCCGATGGTCCGGGTTGCCACGCCGTATTCGCGGCCATCGCGCCATGCTCCAGGCACGAAAAAGCCCGGCTCGTGCCGGGCTTGAGACGAACTCCAGACGTGTCGCGCCCGTCGTCGGACAACCTCGATCACTTCCCGCTTGTCAGTTCGCGGATCTTCACATTGCGATACATGACCTCGCTCCCGTGGTCCTGCAGCGCGATGTGCCCCTTCATCCGTGTGCCCATGTCGGGCATCTGGGTCCACTTGCTGGCCGCGAAGGCCTTCTTGTATTCCTCGCTGGTCGTGTCGATGTCGACCACCTTGTAGCCGTTGAGCCAGTGCTCGATCCGCGTGCCCTTGCACACCACCCGCGCGTGGTTCCACACGCCCGCGGGGCGCGCGACATCCTGCGAAAGCGCGAAAAGGTCATACAGCGCGCCCGCCCGATTCTTGGGCGAGCTGTCGGGGTACTTCACGTCGTCCAGCACCTGCATCTCCGCCCCGGTCTCGTAGCTGGCCCCGTGGTCTTCGGTGCAGCGATAGATGATCCCGCTGTTCCCACCCGTCGCGATGTTCCACTCGCACTCGAACTCAAAGTCGGCGTACTGATCCACGGTCACGATGTCGCCGCCCTCCTTGCCGGGCTTGCGCCACAGCGAGCCATGCGTCGTGTCCCATACGCCCTCGGGCATCTTGTCGGACTTGTAGCCGCGCCAGCCCCGGGTCGTCGTGCCGTCGAACAGGAGCTTCCAGCCCTGCGCCTTCTCCGTCGCCGTCAGCGTGTTGTGCTTGCGAACGTCGTCCCACGCCGCGCCCAGCGTCACCTTGCCCGTGCCCGCCCACTCCGTGCCGCGGCACAGGAGCACCCGGAACTGCGGGTCCACCACCGATACCTTGGAATCAAACGAGTTCGTCCAGACATGCCCGAGCGGCGTGTGAAACACCCGCCCCTTGCCATACTCCAGCACCAGCGCCATCGGCTCCACCTTCCCCGTCCCGCCCGATTCCTTGCTCGACATCGCCGAGGCCAGCAGGTGGAACTTGGCGTTCTGGGTGTTGACGAGCGTGTGGTACAACTCGTCCGGGTGCGCCTTCATGTCGGAGAGACCCTTGGTGATCGGGTGCTCGCGATCCACGTAATTCACGTCGAACGGGTGGAACTTCCCGTGCCCCGTCGTGCCGTTGATCCACAGGAGCGCGATCATCTTCTCCCACTCCGTCCAGCCGACGAAGGAGTTGTTGGTCGCGTGAATGATCACGACGCCCGCGCCGTTCTTGACCGCGTTCAGGAAGTTCGTCTCGGCCGGCTCGCCCCAGCGATCGCCGTTGTAGTCAATGACAAACACCTGGTACCCCGCCAGCCCCTTGGCGTCGGAAAGCTTCGACGACGGCGAATCGGTGAGATCGACCGTGAACAGCCCCGTCGCCTCCAGCGTGTCCTTGTGGACCATGCTGGTGTAGCGCCAGTTGTGGTTCTGCTGCCCCGTGATGAGCAGGGCCTTGATCGGCTCGGCGGCAGTAGTCCGGGACGCCAGCGCCAGCGAAAGACACACTCCGATCAGCAAGGCGATTTTCGTGAGGGTGGACACGGCATGACTCCTCGGGCGGCGACCTGCCGCGCCATGCGCCAAGTGTATCGCGCCCGACCCCCTTCCGTAGCCCAACCGTGATCGAGGATGCGTCCTCGTCCATGGCCCTCCTCCTCCCGTCTCCTCGTCTCCTCTGTGTCCTCTGCGCCCTCTGCATTGAATCCTCTTCTCCTCCCTCCACCACTCACCACTCACGCTCCTTCCGGTTAGTACATGCTTATCACCGCCTTGGTGCGCACCAAAGTGTCCGTCTTTTTCCCCTCTTTCCAGATTCCTGAAAAAAATCTCCGCGCCCTTCCTCCCCTCGCGCAACCCCCTCCACGGCCTTGGCTTCCTGCATTTCCTAGTGCCCAGCGCCTCGTGGCTAGTGCCTGCTTACCACCGCCCCGGTGCGCACCGAAGTGTCCGTCCGACCCCTGGGTAGAGCGTGCCATTGCCCGCTCCACCGCACCGACCGATCCGGTTCACCAGAGGTAGACTGACACCATGAAGCTCCTCACCTCCATCGCCGCCCTCTTTCTCGCGCTGCCCGCCCTCGCGCAGTCGCTTCCCACCTTCGCCGGCATCCCGACCGTCGACCTCGCCGCCGACACCGCCCGCCGCGTCGTCGTCGACCGCGAGGACGCCCAATACCTCGGACATCCGACAACCGCGCTCCTCCGCGACGGTCGGACCATCCTCTGCGTCTATCCCAAGGGTCACGGCAAGGGCGCCATCCAGCTCAAGCGCAGCACCGACGCCGGCCTCACCTGGTCCGAACGACTCCCCACACCCGCCAGTTGGGAGACCAGCCTCGAAACACCCACGATCCACCGGCTCATCGACCCACGCACCGGCCGCGAACGCCTCGTGCTCTTCAGCGGCCTGTATCCCATACGCCGCGCCTATTCCGACGACAACGGCGCCCACTGGTCCGAGCTCGAGCCCGTCGGCGAGTGGGGCGGCATCGTGGCGATGGCCTCGGTCGTCACCCTCTTCGATAGCCGCGCCGCCGCGTTCTTCCACGACGACGGGCGATTCCTGCACGCAAGCGGCAAGGCCGACGGCGTCTTCCGCCTCATGATGTCGACCAGCGACGATGGCGGCCTGACCTGGGCCGAGCCGCGAGAGATCTGGAGCGGCAGCGACATCAACCTCTGCGAGCCCGGCGCGATCCGCTCGCCCGACGGCAAGACCCTCGCGCTCCTGCTCCGCGAGAACAAGCGGGCCAAGCCATCGCACATCATGTTCACGAGCGACGAGGGCGCGACGTGGTCCACGCCGCGCGAGCTCTCGCCCGCGCTCACCGGCGATCGCCACGTCGCCCGCTACGCGCCCGACGGACGCCTCGTCGTCACCTTCCGCGACATGGGCGCGTACATGGGGCGCGACAACCAGAGACAGAATCCCACCATGGGCGATTGGATCGTCTGGGTCGGCACCTGGACCGACCTCGTGCGCGCCACGCCCGGACAATACCGGGTGCGACTGGCCGACAACAAGCACCCGTGGGACTCGACCTACCCGGGCCTCGAGATGCTGGCCGACGGCACCTTCGTCGCCACGACCTACGGCCATTGGGACCAGGGCCGGCCGCCCTACATCATCAGCGAGCGATTCACGATGCGCGAACTGGACGAGCTCGCGTCCAAGGCCGGCGCGGTGATGGCGCCCGCGCCCGTCGGCGCGCTGCCGTCCGCGTCGCAGCTCGCCTGGCACGACATGGAGTTCTACGGCTTCATCCACTTCACCACCAACACCTTCACCGACAAGGAATGGGGCTACGGCGATGAATCGCCCACGATCTTCGCGCCGACCGCGCTCGACACGCGCCAGTGGGCACGCGTCGCGCGCGACGCGGGGATGAACGGCCTCATCCTCACCGCCAAGCACCACGACGGCTTCTGCCTGTGGCCCAGCGCGTTCACCGAGCACTCGGTAAAGGCCAGCCCATACAAGGACGGCAAGGGCGACGTGGTCGGCGAGTTCGCCGCGGCCTGTCGCGCCGAGGGATTGAAGGTCGGGCTCTATCTCTCGCCGTGGGATCGCAACCACGCGGAGTACGCGCGCCCCGCGTATGTCGAGTATTACCGCAACCAGTGGCGAGAACTGATCTCGAACTACGGCCCGCTCTTCGAGCTCTGGCAGGACGGCGCCAACGGCGGCGATGGCTTTTACGGCGGCAAGCGAGAGTCACGCCAGATCGACCGCACGAACTACTACGACTGGCCCAGCACCAACAAGTCGCTCATGGAGCAGAGCCCGGGCGTGATCATCTTCTCCGACGCGGGCCCCGGCTGCCGCTGGGTCGGCAACGAGAGCGGCTTCAGCGATGAAGAGAGTTGGCAGACGATCAACGCGGGCGGCATGTACCCGGGCGTGTCGCACGACCACCTGGCGCGCGGCGACAAGGGCGGCTCGCACTGGATCGGCGTCGAGGTCGACGTCTCGATCCGCCCCGGCTGGTTCTATCACGCCAGCGAGGACACCCGCGTCAAGACGCCGGCGCAGCTCGTCGACATCTGGTACGCGTCGGTGGGGCGAGGCGCGAATCTGTTGCTCAATCTGCCGCCCGATCGACGCGGGCTTATCAACGAAAAGGACGTCGAATCGCTGCGCGGCATGCGCGCGATCCTCGACGCGACGTTCTCGAAGAACCTGGCCGCGGACGGCGCGGCCCGCGCGAGCGAGATTCGCAACGGAAACGATCGCTTCGCCGCGGCGAACGTGCTCGATCACGACCCCGGCACGGCGTGGAGCACGAGCGACGGCGTGACGAGCGGATCGATCGAGGTCTCGCTCGCCAAGGAAGAGACGTTCAACGTGGTGCGCGTGAGCGAGGCGATCGCGCTGGGCCAGCGCGTCGAGTCGTTCGAGATCGAGGCGTGGGTGGACGGCGCGTGGCGCTCGGTGTTCAAGGGCACGACGATCGGGCCGCGCCGGATCGTGCGGTTCCCGGCGGTGACGTCGGACCGAGTGCGCCTGTCGATCCGCGCGGCGCTCGGGCCGCCGGTGATCAATGAGCTTGGCGTGTTCTTCGGGCCGGGGTGAGAGGTAGGTAGGGGGCAGGCGAGGGAAGGGGCGATAGAGCGCCGTCTCCATGGCCCGCTGGATCAACACACGCGGTGAACGACGTCGTGGTCGGAAGTCACGACAGCCACGATGACGGCGTAGAGCCGCTGCACGAGGTGTGCCTGGCTTCGGAAGACCGCAGCAGCGTCTTAACGCAGGAGCAAAAACGTCGAGGCGGGCACGGCGATGGCCTTGTCGCCGATCGGGCCTTCGGTCGCCTGCGTCACGATGATGCCGAATGGCGCGGCGTAGGCGGACTTGCCACAGAAAGACTCGATCCCGGCGAGCGCGGCCTTGTCCGGCTTGCTGCGGCGGTACTTGACCTCAACCGGGATCCGCCCGGTGCCGATCGTCAGCACGAGGTCAACTTCCGGCTCCTTCGCGCGTTCGGGGAACCACGAAACCTCAACGCCGGGAATCCCCTTCAAGAAGTACCCCAGTACGCTTTCGATGAGGTGGCCGACCTGCGTTGCCACGGCCTCGTCGCAGTTCTTGAGCGCTTCAGGATCGAGGGACAGCGTCTCCTGCAAGACGCCGTTGCGAACGAAGTGGTCACAGACACAAAGTTTGGACGGGCTGCCCTGCTTCTTGGCGAGCAGTTCAAGCGGCGGAACTTGATGCACAAGGAGTGAATCGGTCAAGAACTCGATGGCCTCGGTGACCTTCGCGTTGTTTATGGGCGTTTGCAAGAGTTGGTGAAGTTCGTCGCTGAACCGCTTGGGGGTCACGGCCTGCCCGGCGTAGCGGCAGACCATGCGGAAGACCTCACGCACCAGCACCGGATCGAGCGGCGCGGCGCGGCGGCGATGCTCGGGGTCGCTCTCGATTGTCTTATTGATGACACCCGCGATGACCTGTTGGCGTACGCGGTCCTCGTCGGTCTCGGAGGTATTGTGGCAGAGGGGGTAGCCACCAAGCCGAGAGAACTGGCGGAACGCCTCGTCTCTCACTTTGGCGTGCTTGTTGCCGTGTGCGATCAATTCGAGCCAGAAGTCCCGCTTCTTCCAATCCTCCAGCGGCACGTCGGCGGCGTACGGCTCCAGGCCGCGGATGCCGCGGATGCCCGCGACCTCCCAGAGCCGAAGCGGGCCAAGGACGATGTCGTCCATTCGCCCGGCGAGATTGTCCTTGCCCTTGGCGATGCGAAGGGCCGAGCTTCCGGTGACAATGATGCGGGCGTCGGCGTTGTCCGCGAGGATCTTGAGTTGCACGGACCAATCATGGATGTTCTGAACCTCGTCGAACAGCAAGTACGCGGGCTGGTCATCCTTCGCGGCTTGGTTCAGAGTCTTCTTCAGGACGTTCTGCTCGAACCAGCGGACGATCGCCTGAACCGGCATCGAGATGCCGCCAAGGGCGGGGGCATCGTCGAACTGCACGCTGAGGATTCGTGCCGGGTCGACTGGCTTGCCCGTCGGATCAGACTTGCCAATGAGAAGCAAGTCTTCAATCAACTGTGATTGCAGGACGCTCTTGCCGACCCGACGCGACCCACGGATTACCACCATCGCCGCGAGTTTCTTGTCCAATCGGCGGACCATCTCGGCAAAGGCCCATCGCCGGAACCTCTGCGGCTCACGCGCGGGCATCGCCCGCCACCAAGGGTTGCGATCCTCAAGGAATGCAACGAGTTCCGGCGTCAGCGAGCCGATCGGAGCGGCGGCGTGGACCGGCTTGGGCTTCCGCGCCTTCTTGGCCTCATTCGACAAGGCTCGCCAAAACTCGTGCTTGCTCAGCTTGCGTCCGGTGAGCTTGCCGAACTGCCGGTGCATGTCGTCAAACTTCGTGGTGTAGGGCAAGTGGTCCCGGTTCCCGATCCAATCCTGCAACTGCCGAAGAATCTCAAGTTGCTCGTTGCTGGACAGGCTCGGAGCTTTGGTGCCCTTCTTCTTTTTTCCGGGCGAGGCCAAGCCGCCGAACTTGCCAATCTTGTCGAGCAGGAGCCAGAAATCGTGGTCGGTGATCTTCTGGCGCTGCTTGGACTCGTACGCGGCCTTCAGTTCATCGAACGTGGCGGTGTAGGGGAGTGAGTCGCGCGGCAACGCCGTGTCGCGGAGGAGCTCTTGCACATACGCGCGAACTTCACTTGAGTACTTGGTGGCGGGTTTGGTCTTGGCGAAGGCGAGGCTCCTTGTTGCGATTCGTGAGCGGGCGTGGGAAGGTGATCATACGCGGGCAGCCAAGATCGCGGTCGATTTCCCGTTCTGCGGGAAACCGCGTGCCGGGGCCGCCTTCCGGCACCCCCGCGAAGAGGGGATGTGGAGCGGCGGCGTATGTGGGCCGGCGGGATTGTGAGGTTTGAGCGGCCGTGGGTGATGATGCGCACGCGTGCATCGCTCGACAATGCGCGGAGTGAGCGGATGGTGCGCGGTGACGAGGAAGTGCTTCGTAGAAACGCAGCCGCTCGACCCGGACCTTCGCTCGCGGGCTCGCTCAGGTCCGGCGTCCGAAGAGTGAGGGAAAGTCGGCGGGCATCGGGAGTCAGGCATATCGCGCCGGGCCGTGTGAAGCCAAAGAAGGCATGCGGCACAAGGCGTCGGGGCATCGAGTCGAAGAGAAGGCACACGTCGATTCGCTCTCGTCGGAATGGGTTTCATTCGGGTGTGCGGGGCGGTGACGGCGTGGGTGGCGGGGTTTGATCGGGAGGGTGTGGGGCGTAGACTTGTGACCTATCCCGAAGCACCGCCGCGGTTTGGCGGGTCGGGGTTCATTCGGAGTTCGCCATGTCTGACAGTGCTGTTGCCGAGCGTCCCAACGTTGTGAAGATTTCGGACGCCGGTCCGAGCATGAAGAAGATCGCGATCGAGATCCCCGCGGAGACGGTGTCCGCGAAGATCCGCGATGCGTTTGACTCGCTGGCGGGCGCGGCGTCGCTGCCGGGGTTCCGCCCGGGGCGCGTGCCGCGGTCGCTGATCGAGAAGCGGTTCGGCAACGACGTGCGGAACGACACGAAGATGCGGCTGGTGAACGACGCGGTCGGGCGCGCGATCCAGGACAACAAGCTGCGCCTGGTGGGCGACCCCTTCAGCGAGTCGCTCCCGGGCGTGAACATCGAGGACGGCAAGCCGCTGTCGTTTGAGGTTGAGGTCGAGGTGGTGCCGGAGTTCACGCTCCCGAACCTCGACGGGATGGACATCAAGCGCCCGATGATGGAAATCACGGCGGAGATGGTGCAGAAGGAGATCGACAAGGTTCTCATCAACGAGGGGTCGCTGGAATCGCGCGAGAGCGCGGAAGCCGGCGACTATCTGACCGGGCACGCGGTGATGACGGGCAAGGACGGGACGAAGTTCTACGACCTGCAGGGCGCGGTGGTGCAGGCGCCGACGACCGAGAGCGGCGGCAAGGGCATGATCCTGGGCGTGATGGTCGAGGATTTCGCCAAGCAGCTGGGCCTGCCCAAGGCGGGCGAGACGGCGACGGTGAAGGTGAAGGGCCCGGAGAACCACGAGGTCGAGGGGATCCGCGGCAACGACCTGACGGTCACGTTCACGGTCTCGCGGATCGACCGCATCATCCCCGCCCCGATTGAGCAGGTGACGGCGGCGCTGGGCATGGCGGACGCCGACCAGCTGCGCGAGAGCGTGAAGACGCGGATGACGCAGCGGCTCATGATGGAGCAGCAGCAGGTCATGCGTCAGCAGGTCGCTCGTCGCCTCCTGAGCGACGTGCAGATGGACCTGCCCAAGCGCGTGACGGCGGCGCAGTCGGCCCGCACGCTGGAGCGTCAGCGCGTCGAGCTGATGTACCGCGGCGTCGACCCGATGAAGATCGAGGAGAAGATGGCGGAGCTGCGTGCGGCGTCGGCCGAGAGCGCGGTGAGCGAGCTGAAGCTGCTCTTCATCCTGACCAAGGCGGCCGAGGACATGAAGATCGGCGTGACGGAGGCGGAGCTGAGCGGGCGGGTGGCGCAGATCGCGTACGAGCGCGGGATGCGCCCGGACAAGGTGCGTCAGGAGTTGATGCAGGGCGGTCGGATCCAGATGCTGGCGATGCAGATCCGCGAGCACAAGACGCTGGACGCGATCGTCGCGAAGGCGAAGATCACGGAGATGCCGGCCGAGGAGTATGCCAAGATTCAGGACAAGTGATCCCGAACGTGGTATGCTGAAGACATCATGAGCAGTTGACAGGGTCGGCCGCGGGGCCGGCCCTTTTCGTTTGATGAGAAGGCAACGGGGACTTGGCAACGGGGACTTGGCACCGGGGACTTGGGAAAGCGATGAGGTGCCGGAGCATGCAGGAGCACGGGCGGAGGAGCGAGTTCCGCCGTGCACGGGGGTTCAGCGGCGGGAATCGGGCACCGAACAGGCCTAGACTTTGACCCGGTGGGTCGGTGGTCCGTCAGTTCCCCGCGTTCGCGGGGGCGGATGAGTCCGAAACGTCGAACAGCCCCAGCGGGGCACGGACGGGCGCGAGGTCGCGCCCGGGCCGGCGCTGTCGAATCCGGCCGAGACACCGACCGCGGCACGGGTCACGCAGCGCAACGAGAATTCGTCCCATGATCGATGAAAACCTGATCGCTTCTCTTGGTATCTCCGACGACATCGCCAACTCCATGGTGCGCGACGCGCTGGGCAAGGCGACCGGCGACGAGGAGTACATGGACTCGCTTCTGGGGCAGCAGATCAACGATCTGACCCCCGGCAAGCTCATCAAGGGCAAGATCATCGGCTATGCCGGTGATGATGTCGTGGTTGAGGTGGGCCTCAAGAGTGAGGGCCTGGTCCCCAAGGAAGAGTTCGAGGGCACGGAAATCAAGCCCGGCGATGTCCACAGCTTCTACCTCGAAGAGCTCGAGGGTGAGGGCGGCGTGGTGCAGTTGTCCAAGCGCAAGGCCGACCGCCAGATGGCGTGGCAGCGCATCATGGACACCACCAAGGAGGGCGACGTCGTCGAGGGCACCTGCATGCGGAAGATCAAGGGCGGCCTGCTCGTCGACATCGGCGTGCACGTCTTCCTGCCCGCGTCGCAGGTCGACATCCGGCGTCCCGGCGAGATCGGCGACTTCATCGGCAAGCGCATCCGCGCGTCGATCATCAAGATCGACCTTGAGCGCCACAACATCGTGATCTCGCGGCGCAAGCTGATCGAGGAGGAGCGCGACGCCGCCAAGAAGCGTCTCATGGAGACGCTCAAGGAAGGCCAGATCGTCACGGGCGAGGTCAAGAACATCGCGGACTTCGGCGCGTTCGTCGACCTGGGCGGGATCGACGGGCTGCTCCACATCACGGACATGTCGTGGAGCCGGATCAACCACCCGAGCGAGCTGCTGAAGATCGGCCAGAAGGTCGAGGTCAAGGTCCTCAACATCGACCGCGAGAAGGAGAAGATCGCGCTGGGCCTCAAGCAGCGCGAGGCTTCGCCTTGGGAAGAGATCGAGAAGAAGTACCCGGTCGGCTCGCGCGTCCGCGGCGCGGTGGTCAACCTCATGTCGTACGGCGCGTTCGTGCGGCTCGAGGACGGGATCGAGGGCCTGGTCCACATCTCCGAGATGTCCTGGACCCGTCGCATCAATCATCCGTCGGAGATCGTGCAGCCCAACCAGGAGGTCGATGTCGTTGTCCTTGAGATCAACAAGGACAAGCAGGAGATCAGCCTCGGCATGAAGCAGGTCGAGGTCAATCCCTGGGAGCTGGTGGGCGAGAAGTACCCCCCCGGCACCGTCATCGAGGGCAAGGTCCGCAACCTCGCCAACTACGGCGCGTTCGTCGAGATCGAGCCGGGCATCGACGGCCTGCTCCACATCTCCGACATGTCCTGGACCAAGAAGGTCACGCACCCCAACGAGGTGCTCAAGAAGGGCGACACCGTCCGGTGCGTCGTGCTGGAAGTCGACCGCGAGAAGCAGCGCGTCAGCCTGGGCATGAAGCAGCTCTCGGAAGACCCGTGGCTCACCGCGATTCCCGAGCATTACAAGCCCGGCATGGTCGTGCGTGGCGCCGTCACCAAGATCACCAACTTCGGCGTGTTCGTGGAGCTCGAATCCGACCTCGAGGGCCTGCTCCACATCTCCGAGCTGGCGGACCACAAGGTCGAGAACCCACAGGACGTGGTCAAGGCCGGCGACGAGGTCGACGTCAAGATCCTCCGCGTCGACAAGGCGGATCGCAAGATCGGCCTGTCGCTCAAGCGCGCTCAGTGGGGCGACTCCACGGGCGGCGGCGGCGAGGAACGGGACGAGGCCAAGCCCACCAAGGCCCCGACCAAGGGCGGCATGGACTCCGGGCACGGTGCCATGGGCACCGACAAGATCCGCTTCAACTGAGGCGCCCGCGCGGGAACCCGCGCGATCGGGCGAAGAACACGGATCGATTCGATTGAATCACGACGGCCTCGGCGAAAGCCGGGGCCGTTTTTTTTTAGCGAGTAAGAGCGGAACTTCGGCGGGGCAAGCGGGGCGATGGTCTGCCTGCGGGAGGTCGCCGATATCGGCCCGGAGCGCACCACCAACCTCATCACGCGCGAGAAGGCCCAGCGGAAGGTGGTCATCTCGACCGACGTGGGCGAGGGGTGCAACCTCGGGCAGCTCGTGGCGCGGGTGCGGTCGCGGGTCGACCCGATCGTAAAGAGGGCCGGGTACACCGTCCACCACGGCGGCGGTTCGAGGCCCAGCAGTCGGCGAGCCGGGCCATCTACGTCATGGGCGCGGGCGTGCGGTGCTGATGTTCCCGCTGCCGCAGGCGTCGACGGGCAAGGGGCGCGTGGCCCTTTGGGTGATGCTCAACCTGCCGCTGGCCCTGATCGGCGGGGTAGCGGCCATCCACGTGTCCGAGTCGCCGCCGCCTCTCTCCAACACGCTGGCGTTCTTCGGGCTGTCGTCGTCGCGGCATGTCGCGCCGGTGATCTCCATCGCCGGCATGGTCGGATTCGTGACGCTGTTCGGGATCGCGGTGCGCAACGGCATCCTGCTGGTGAACCTTTACGATCACCTTCAGACGCGTGAACGCAAGTCCATCGGCGATTCGATCATCGAGGGCTCGATGGAGCGGCTGGCGCCGATCCTCATGACGGCGTTCACCTCGCTGCTGGGGCTGGTGCCATTCGCGCTCGCGAAGGGCGAGCCGGGGGCGATGCGCCGCACGCGGGCGGAGCGATACCCTCGGGGTCGGTTGTTTTCAACTCAACGGCCGAGATGTCGGGCGTCCTGTTCGACGAGTCGATTGAGCTCGCGCCTCCGACCCGGGCCTTCGGCGAAGGGAGTTTCAGGTCCGGCGTCCAAGGCAGCGACTGCGTCCGCCCGCGCTGCGGCGCCTGCGTCACTCGTGTTCAACATGGAACCCAACCCCACGCTCACCGGATCACCCGCGCCTTCACCTCGGGGAACCCGTCGTCGACGTGCATCGCCGCGCTGGTCCGGTCGCTCAGGTACTTCAGGTCCTCAAAGTCGGTGCTCCGCAGCACCGTCGCCTTGATGAAGACATAGAACCGCGTCTTGCCGCTCCCGTTGTTCCGCGACTTGAACAGCTCGCCGATCAGGGGTACCTCGCCGATCAGGGGCACGCGCGACTCGCCCTCGGTGCTCGTCACCAGCTCCAGCCCGCCCACCGCGACGACGTGCCCGTCCGGGATCGTCGCCACGCTGTCGACGCTGTTC
>JABWBC010000045.1 GCA_013360695.1 Phycisphaerales bacterium | reverse complement strand
AAGGCTACTGGAGCGTCACGGTCAATCCCGCGGGCCGCGAGATCGAACGAGCCCTCCTGATCGACAAAGACAACGGGATCACCGTGAAGCGCGGCGACAAGACCGTTCGCGCAACCAAAGCGAACTTCGACAACTCGCTCATCTCGTTCACGTTCGACCACGGCGCCGTCGATTTCCCGGAGGAGAACGATGTTCATCCCGGCTTCTTCACCGTTTCGGCCGTGGTTGAGAACGACGCGAATGGAAAGCCGGCCGTGATGACGGGAGAGATCCTCGCGCCGGGCGGCGGTCGCATCAGTTTTTCCGCGACGCGTCGGCCCTCGTCTCCCATGGTGGGCTCGTGGCGCGTCACGGAGGCCGACGGCGCGCCGCGCGGCGCCGAGGACGTCGACTCGCTCGTGCTGGACCTCAGCGAGTCGGCCGGGAAGCCCGCGCTCAAGCTCACGTTCACAAAGCCGGCGAAGGATGGGCCCGCGAAAGACGCCGGCGAGAAAACGACCACCGTCATCAACGCCGACGAGGTCAAGATTGAAAACGACAAGCTCACCTTCACCCACGACCTCAAGCCCATCGGGGGCGAAGGCAAATCGACCGACATGGTCACGCTCAGCAACGACGCACTCATCGGCGAATCAACGCTCGCCGACGGTGCCAAGCACACCTACAAGGCCGCCCGCGTGCCGCCCAAGCAGCCCCCGGCTCTGCGGAATCCCGCCGATCCAACCGGCGCGTACGTCATGGTGTCGGTGGACGACAAGGCCGAGGCGCTCAAGAAGGACGACGCGACATTCATCGTCGTCGGCAAGGACGGCGTGAAGCTGCACGGGAAGGGCGACAAGGCCTACGCCGCGATCAACGCAAGCGTCGCCGCCGATCGCGTCTCGTATAGCGTCGACATGTCGCAGATGGGCGGCACGGGCACGGTGAAAGTCACCGCGATCCGTTACTCCACGCTTCTCATCGGCTCGATGACGGTCCCCGACGGCTCGCTCCACACCTTCAAGGCGGTGCGCGTCGGCGACGCCGATGCGATCCCGAAGCTCGAAGAGATCGACCGCGGCCAGTGCTTCGCCGCCGCCGTACCCGAGCTTTTGCCCGTGCCGTTCGGCGCGTATGGCTATCTCCCGCAGGATCAACCCGGCCAGGAGAACCTCATCCTGAAGAACGCGACCGTCTGGACCGGGGATAAGAACGGCGTGATGCAGAACGCCGCCGTCTGGATCAAGGACGGCAAGGTTCATTGGATCGGACCCGCCGCAACGCTTGACGCGGGCGGCTCGGCGCTCGCCGATCTCGACGCGGCCCGCGTTGTCGACGCGACCGGGCTCCACATCACGCCCGGCATCGTCGATTGCCACTCGCACACGGGAATCTCGCGCGGCGTGAACGAAGGCGGACAGGCCGTCACCGCCGAGGTTCGCATCCAGGACGTCACCGACCCCGATTCCATCTCGTGGTATCGCCAGCTCGCCGGCGGCGTCACCGCCGTCAACAACCTGCACGGCTCGGCCAACCCCATCGGCGGGCAGAACTGCGTCAACAAGAACCGCTGGGGCGCCGCCCACCCCGACGACCTCCACTTCGCGGGGCGGGAGTCCTATTCCGACGCCAACCCCTTCGCGCCCATGAGCGCGCCCGAAGCCGCTTCGACCCGCGACGACAAGCTCGTGCTCGCGAGCAACAAGGTCATCCCCGGCATCAAGTTCGCGCTGGGCGAAAACGTCACACAGGCCAACGGCTCGGGGCAGCGCTCACGCTATCCCGTTTCGCGCATGGGCGTCGAGGGCCTTATCCGCGATCGCTTCACCGCGGCGCAGGATTATCTCAAGGAATGGAAGGCCTACAGCGACAAGGTCTCGCCGCTGCTCCGCCTGCGCCTGGCGCCCGACGAGCTGCGCCGGCGCGTCGGCGAGATCGCCCCGCCTCACCGCGATCTGGAGCTGGAGGCGGTCGCGCAGCTCATCGAGCATCGTCGCCTCATCCACTGCCACTCTTACCGCCAGGACGAGATCCTGATGCTCGCTCGCCTGACGCGCGATTTCGGCTTCACGCTCGGCACCTGGCAGCACAACCTCGAGGGCTACAAGGTCGCCGACGCCGTCAAGCAGTCCTCGCGCGGCGCCAGCGTCTTCTCCGACTGGTGGGCCTACAAAGTCGAGGTGCAGGACGCTATCCCCTACGCGGGCGCGATCCTGCACGATGTCGGCGCGACGGTCTCCTTCAACTCCGACTCCGACGAACTCGCCCGACGCCTCAACACCGACGCCGCCAAGGCGATCCGCTACTCCAACGCCCTGCCTCCCGAGGAGGCGCTGAAGTTCGTCACGACCAACCCCGCGTATCAGCTCGCGATCGATGATCGCGTCGGCACGATCGCGGCCGGCAAGGACGCCGACATCGCCGTGTGGTCGGGCAACCCGCTCTCGACCGGCTCGCGCGCGGTGCGCACCTTCGTCGACGGCAAGGAGCTCTTTTCGCTCGAGCGCGACGCCCGGCTCCGCGCCCAGAACGCCGCCGGCCGAGAACGCATCATCCAGAACATCATCAAGCTCGGCGAAGAGGCCGGCTCCACCGCCGCCGCCGATGACTTTTTCTTCGCGGGCTCGAAGGCCGGCTCGGGGGCCGGCGCCGAAACCGGTGTTGCCTCAGACACAAGCACCTCCGGCGCCGACTCACGCGGGATGCTCTCCAACTACCTCCTCGACCTCGCACGCCGGGGCATCGATCCCACCCAATCCAAACCCCTCGACTGCGGATGCGGCCTGACCGCCGACCTCGAATACCTCCACCGGCCGTGAACTACTGGCCGCCTCATGCCGCGTGCCTCAAGCCTCCTGCCTTCTTCGTTTTCACCTCTTCGTGACTCCCTGACTCCGTGACATTCCTTTCGAGCCCACCATGCCCCACCACACACTCACCGCGCTCCTCGCCTCCTGCCTTCTCGCCGCGGTCGCCTCCGCGCAAGACCTCGGCATCAAGGCCCCGCCCCAGTCGCGCCCCATCGCGATCAAGAACGCCACCATCCATCCGATCTCCGCCGAGCCGATCGAGGGCGGCGTCATCGTCTTCGACAAGGGCGTCATCGTCGCACTCGGGACCGCCGACAAGATTCACCTTCCCAACGGCACCGAGGTCATCGACGCCAAGGGCAAGCACGTTTATCCCGGGCTCATCTCCTCCTACTCCCAACTCGGCCTCACCGAGTTCCCCCCCGTCCGCCAGACCGTCGACTTCGCCGAAACCGGCAACGTCACGCCCGAGGCACGCGCCGTCGCCGCCATCAACCCCGACTCCACACTCCTCCCCGTCACCCGCGCCGCCGGCGTCCTTGTCGGCGCGATCTTCCCGACCGGCGGCACGATCTCCGGTCAGGTCGCGGTCGTCAATTTCGATGGCTGGACCTGGGAGGAAATGGCCATCACGCAGAACGCGGGTCTCTCCATCAACTGGCCCAACGCCCGCCCCGTCACCGCCTGGTGGAACACGACGCCCCGCGATGAGCAGGTGAAGCGCATCCGCGAGCAGCTGCAATCGCTGGGCGACACCTTCACCGCCGCCCTCGCCTACCGCGACCACACGCCCGACCAGTCCGACATCCGCCTGGCCGCGATGCAGGATGTGCTCCCGCCCGCCGGCGAATCGCGCGTGGCGCAGAAGCCGGTCTTCATCCGCGCCTCCGACGCCGACCAGATCTCGCAGGGCGTCGCGTGGGCGATCGAGCGACAGCTCAAGCCCATCATCGTCGGCGGGCGAGATGCCCGCCTGTGCGTGGAGCTGCTGAAGAAGCACGACGTCCCCGTCATCGTGCTCAACACCCACTCGCTCCCGCGCCGCGATGACTCGCCGTATGAAGAAGGCTACACGCTCCCGCGCGATCTCCAGGCCGCGGGAGTGCGCTGGTCGCTGGCCTGCGGCGACGACACCGCCCACGAGCGCAACCTCGCCCACCACGCCGCCTCGGGCCTCCCCTTCGGACTCTCGCCCGACGACGCGCTCCGCGGTATCACGCTCTCGGCCGCCCAGATCCTCGGCGTCGACAGTTCGATCGGCTCGCTCGCGCCGGGCAAGGCCGCCACGCTCATCGTGACCACGGGCACGCCCCTGGAACTGACCAGCGCGGTCACCAACGCGTTCATCAACGGACGGGCCATCGACCTTTCGTCCAAGCACACCAAGCTCAACGAGAAGTACCGCGAGCGCTACAAGCAGATGGGCCTGATCCGCGAGTGACGACCGTGCAACGGTCACGTCTTGGTGTCCGTGCATGAGCAAGCCCGACGCACCAACGCGTGCTCCGCGTGCCACGGACCCGACTTCGGGTCCATGCTTTTCCTCTGCGAAACGTGCCCCCTTCTCTTCCCACCGACACTCTAAACGATATCGGTGCTCTTGAAAGCACCTCGTTGCCTTGGCGATCGAGCGATTTCGCAACCTCGCCGTGCGCCGCCGGTATCCTCTCCCCGAGGTGCCCCATGCCAACTCAGTTTTCTCGCGTTGCCGTCCTCCTCGCCGCGTTTGCTTCGCCGCTCTCGCTTGCCCAGGACAAGCCGGCGATCGCGCCACCACCAGCATCACAGCCCACTCCGCAGCCGAACCCGACGGCCGAAGCCCCCGCGCCCCGCATCACCGACAAGCTCAAGCGCGACGCGGCCGCGCTCCTGCCGATCGTCTCGACCGACCTGGCCCGCGGCTTCCTCGGCGCGACCTCGCTTCTTTCCGAGCCCGCGCCGCGTGTCGTCTATCGCAATCGCGACCTCGGCCTGGCTGTGCCCGAGCGCGTCTATCGCACCATGACGCCCGAGGAACAGGCCACCCTCACACCCCGCGCCTGCCCGCCCCAGTTCTACTACGAAACCGGCTACGGCTCGCCGCTCGTCTACGTCCGCCTCCTCGACCTCGCCGCCCCCCGCTTCTCACGCAAAGACCACCCG
Organism: Phycisphaerales bacterium; assembly: GCA_013360695.1. Lineage (GTDB taxonomy): Bacteria > Planctomycetota > Phycisphaerae > Phycisphaerales > UBA1924 > JABWBC01. Next base: position 19,610 of record JABWBC010000045.1, on the reverse strand, counting down.
AGGCTTCTCGACTTCGGCTACGGCTCCATCGGACAGCTCCACCTCCTCGCGCACTTGGGCTTCCACGCGCGCGGCGTCGACGTCGAGCCCATGCTCGAAGCACTCTACAGCGAGCCCTCGGACACGGGCTCCATCGGTGAAGGACTCGCCAAGGTCTACACCGGCCAGTGGCCCGCCGAGCCCACACTCCGCCACGTCATCGGCGGCCAGTACGACCTCATCACCAGCAAGAACACGCTCAAGGCCGGCTACATCCACCCCACGCCGCCTGAGGGACAGACCGTCGATTCGCGCAAGCTCGTGCATCTGGGCGTGAGCGACGCGATGTTCCTGGAATACGTCCACGACGCGCTCAGGCCCGGCGGTCTCTTCGTCATCTACAACATCTGCCCGCCCCAGAACCCGCCCGACAAGGAGTACATCCCGTGGGCCGACGGCAAGTCGCCGTGGTCGCGCGAGGAGTATGAGGCGGAGGGATTCGAGGTGATCGCCTTTGACGTGGAGGACCAGGCCTGGGTGCTCGAGTGCTTCGACAAGCTCGGCTACACAGGCGGCAAGCCGCGCGAAGAGACGGCCAAGGACTACTTCTGTTGGTACACGATCCTGAAGCGGAAGGACTGAGTTCGTCCGCGGCTATTGGTGCGTGTGCTTCGCGAACCGACTGGTCGCGACCCGCGTCCAACCCGGCCTCGACTCAGCGACCCCACGAGCAGGTGCGCTCACATCGCGCCCGGCTCCACCTCCGCGTGCCTCTTTGACCGCCTGGTTTCTCTGCGATCGGACTCCGGGTTCTTCAGCGCGGGGGTTACACCCCCATCGCCTCCGCCATGGCCTTGCCCATGTCGCCCGGGCTCATCGCGACCACCACGCCCGCGCCCTGCAGCGCCTTGATCTTGGCGTCGGCCGTATCGTCGGCCCCGCCGATGATCGCGCCCGCGTGCCCCATGCGACGACCCGGAGGCGCCGTGCGCCCCGCGATGAACGCCGCCACCGGCTTGGTGAGCTTGCCGCTCTTCCGCGCGTCGGCGATCCACTTCGCGGCGTCGCTCTCGTCGCTCCCGCCGATCTCGCCGATCATCAGGATGCCGTGCGTGTCCTTGTCGCCGGCGAAGAGGTCCAGGCAGTCGATGTGGTTCAGCCCGCGCACCGGATCGCCGCCGATCCCCACGCACGACGACTGACCGAACCCGAGGCTCGAAGTCTGCCAGACCGCCTCGTAGGTCAACGTGCCCGAGCGGCTGACGATCCCGACCGCCTTGCCGCGCTTCGACTGGCTCACGTGCGTGTGGATGTACCCGGGCATGATGCCGATTTTGCAGCCGGCGCTCGTGAACTTCGAGGCCGCCGTGCCGTCGCCCGTCTTGGGGCCGGGCGTGATGATGCCCGGGCAGTTGGGCCCAACCAGCGTGAACTTCCGCTGGGCCGCAGGGACATGCGCCCCGCCGTTTAGCTCGTCGACCAGCGCCCGGCACCTGATCATGTCCTGGACCGGCACGCCCTCGGTGATGCAGCAGATGGTGGTGATCCCCGCCGTCGCGGCCTCCATCACCGCGTCCGCCGCGCCGCCCGGTGGCACGAAGATCATGGTCGCGCTGGCGCCTGTGTCGCGCACCGCCTGTTCGACCGTGTCGAAGATCGGCAGGCCGTTGGGGTCCTTGGTTCCGCCCTTGCCGGGCGTGACGCCGCCGACCATCTTGGTGCCGTATTCAAAGCACCCCTTGGTGTGGACGGCCCCAAAGGCGCCGGTGATTCCCTGGCAGATGACGCGAGTTTCGGCATTGACGAGAATGGGCATGGCGGGAGCGTAGTGCGCTAGCGCCCCACCCCGCCACCGGCTCCAATCGTCCGCCAGGAAGCCCCGAAACCCGCCCCCGGCGTGCCCGCCCTCGCCCCTACGACTTCTTCAGCCACACGCCGCGCACGTTCACCACCGCTTCGCCCGGCTTGTCCATCGCCCGCAGCACAAGCGTGTGCTCTCCGGCGGGGAGCTTGACGCGCCCCAGTTCCAACAAGCGGTACTGCTGCCAGCCGCCCGTCGCGGGCACCTTGTACTCCAGCACGCCGCCCGGAGTCTCGAACTTCATCATCGCGCCGGCGGACGCGTCCGCGCACCCAAGCTCGGCCTTCACGACGTACTCGCCCTCCTGGCCCGCGCCGATCCCGATCGGCCACGACGCCGTCGCCGATGGATCGAGCCAGTACCCGATGTTGTACTTCACGTCCTCGATCGCGCCGACCATCTCCACGCGGATCGACGGCCCCGCCAGCCTCGCGTCATGCGGGAGCAGCGCCACCACGCCGTCGCTCCCTGGGAACGCCACGAATGCCGTCGCATCCACGCCGCCCGCGAGTTCCAGTTTCACGACCGAGCACGCCGCGTCGACCGGCTTCTCGGGGAGCTTGACCTCGAGCCGCCCGCCCTCGCGCTTGCTCTTGCCGAACGCCAGCGCCCCCTCGCGCCCGAGCAGCCGCGCACCCTTCACGGCGCCCTTCATCGGCACGATCAGCCGCCCGTCCCTGGGCCAGTCGAACACCATGAGATACAGCGCGCCGGGCTTCTGCGTCGCGCGTCCCCAGGGGAGCCGAGCAAACGGGCTCGCGGTCGTCGCGTAGATCGCTTCCGAATTGACCTTCATCCACGCGCCGACGCCGCGGAGCGTCTTCTGGGCCTCGTCGGGCACGCGCCCGCGCGAATCGGGCCCGATGTTGAGCAGCAGGTTGCCGCCCTTGGACACGATGTCGCACAGCAGGCGCACCACGGTCGTCGTGTCCTTCCAGTGGTTGTCGTGCGCGCTGTAGCCATACGACTCGTTCAGCGTGTGATTCACCTCCCAGTCCATCCCGGGCAGCCCCGTCGGCGGCACATACTTCTCCGGCGTGCCGTAGTCCCCGTTCTTGTTCTCCAGCCCCTCGAACAGCCGGTTGTTCACCACGATCTGCGGCTGCTTCTCCCGCATGTCCGCCAGGAGCTGCGCCGCGCCCCACTTCTCCCCCTGGCGCTCGCGGTCCGAGTAGTCAAACCAGATCGTCGAGAGCGGCCCGTAGTTGGTGAGCAATTCATCCACATGCCCGCGCACGTACTTGATGTACTCCGCGTGGTTTCGCGGGTGCGTGGGCTTCGGATACGCGGGGAGCGCCATCTCGTACGCGTCGGGGTGCTGCCAATCCAGCAGCGAGTAATAGAACCCCGCGCGCAGCCCGCGCGACCGCATCGAGTCCGTGAACTCCTTGGCCATGTCGCGTCCCGACGGCGAGATGTTCGTCCCGCCCGTGACCGCGTTGGAGCGGGAATACTCCGCGCTGGAGTTGAACAGCGTGAATCCCTCGTGGTGCTTGGCGCACATCACGGCATAACGCATCCCCGCTTCCTTCGCCAGGTCTGCCCACACGTCCGTCACGCCCGGATCGGGCGCAAAGAGCGGCTTCATCTGTCGTGCGTACTCCGCGCAGGGAACCGCCGCCCAGTGCTGGATCCACTCCGCGTAGTGCTGCGGGTACACCTTCCCGTCCCACGTCCCGCCCGCGCCGGAGTACAGGCCCCAGTGGATGAACATGCCGAATCGCGCCTCGCGCCACCACGCCATCCGCTGATCGCGCGACGCGGCCCATTTCGCCAGTTCCTCGCTCTGTTCCGGGGACTTGCTCGCCCCTTCGCCCGCCGGCGTGTCGCCCGCTTGCGCGCTTGCTTCGCCCGCCCACACGCCGCCGGACACCAAGGCCAACCACGCCGCGACCATGAGCTTGTTCATGCCCGCACTGTACCAACCCCCCCTAGTTACGGGGAGTTTCTAAACAACCACAAGCCCCTTGCGTCTCCCGCGTCGATCCACATAAACTCCGGATCGATTCCCAAGGAGATTCAACATGGAAAAGAGCGTGGGCGGCACGATCGCGGCACTCGTCATCGCGGGCGGCTTCATCGGCTACAAGTTCTATCACAAGTCCGAGGTGGCACACGACACCCTCAACGAAGCGCAGCGCGTGTGCGTTGATTGCTCCACCTTTAAGGACAACGCCGACTACATCACCGGCCTGTGCATCATGTACCACGAGGACGCCTTCGACCACAACTACTCGGTCGGCGGGCGGCGCAGTTCGGGGCGGTTTGACCACGACGGCTATTACGTTGAGCTTTTCGAAGCGATGGCCGCCCACGCCGCCAAGGACGGGCGCAAGGACATCGCCGAATCCCTCATCGCGCTCGAGCACAAGGTCGTCCGCGAGGACTGATCGATCACTTCTTGTTCATGTTCGCGGCCGTGAACACGCGCCCCGTGGTATCGCGGTCCCACAGGTGCGCCGGGCCCGCCTTCTTCTCGTAGTGCACCCACATCTCGAACCAGTAGCTTCGGAACGCGTTCTCGCCGAACGGGGCGAAGTGCGCGTGAACCCGCTTCATCACCTGCGCCGAACTCCCCTTGAAGCCCAGCACCGCGCGCCCGTGCCGCACGCTCTCGGTGTCCAGCGGAAGGCGCGAATAGCGCCCGAGCAGCTGCATGATGTTCGCCGCGGCGTACGGCCCGATCCCCGGCAGGTCGATCAGCGCCTTGTGGATCGCCTCGTCGCTGGTCGCAGGGTCCTCAAACCACGCCGCGTCCACGCCGCCCTTCTTCCCCGCGACAAACAGCTTCGCCAGTTCCACAATCCGCGCGTCGCGATACCCCACGCGGCAGCGTGACCTCAGCAGCGCCGGGCTCGTCCGTGCGATCGCGCGGGCCTCGGGGAACCCGCCGCCCTTCCCGACGACCTCGCACAGCCGCCGGTTCATCGAGAGCGTGCCGGGCCACGTCACGTTGCAGCTCGTCACGGTCTTCAGCACGTCCTCAAAGAAGCTCGGCGAGCGGAACAACCGCGCACGCCCCGACTTCTTCCAGCGCGGATCGACTTTGTGAAACGCCGCGACGTGCGCCGCGTCCTCGTCCAGGCGGAGCATCCGCGCGATCTGCAGCTTGACGGCCTTCTTCTCGTCGGTCGCCAGCGCGCGATCGAACACGCAGGAGAGCGACGTCCCGGGCTTCACGCGATCGGAAGCCCGCTCGCCGCGTGCGTCCGTGCCCTGCGAGATCGTCACCTTCGCCGGCCCACCCGGCAGGTTCATCACGCGCGAGAACGTTCCCGCCCTCGGGTCCCAGAAGTTGGGCCAGAGCAGAAAATAGCCGTACGAGCACACATCGCGCGACAGCACATAGTCCTTGGGCGGCGTGATGGAGAGGCGGGTTCCCATGAGGATCTGCCAAGGCGGACTGTTTCAACTCCTGGCTCGCACACAACCCACCGCAACGAGACCTGCCGTCTCACGGCCCGTCACTTCGCGTCCCGCTCGTCAATGTGCCATGCGGAGATGTGCGACCGTGCGATGCTCGCCGCGCCGGCTCACGCCGTCATCTTCTTCTGCATCGGAAACGCGTACGCCGCCAGGTTCACGCACAGACGATCCGAAAGCCGCGCAAACGCCGGGTAGTCACGCTCGATCTGAGCCTGGATCTCCTGCATCGACAAGCCCGCCGCCGCAAGCTCACCCGTGCTCGCCTTGTACATCTCCTCCAGCATCGCGCGATCGCACTCAAAGTGCGGCACCGACGCGAACGTCCTCATCCCCACCCGGAACATCGCGTTCTTCGTGTTCGCCGTCGACGCCAGCAGCGTCGCGCCGGGCGGGAGCTGCGTGATCTGCTGCCCGCACGCCAAAGACTGCGGCGAGTTCCACGCGATCCCCGCCATGAACGTGTCCGTCTGCCCCGCGGGCGTCAGCGACATGTTGAACATGCCGATCGCGGGCTTGTCGGCACGGGCCTCGACCTTGCCGCCCAATGCGTGGGCGATCATCTGGGCGCCGAGGCACACGCCGATCACCGGCAGCTCCTTGGCATGGGTCGCCTTGATCAGCTCAACCTCGCGCTGCATCCATGGATACTGCGCGATGTCGGTCACGTTCTGCGGCCCGCCCAGGATCACCAGCCCGTGAACGTTGTCCAGGTCGCTCGGCAACGGATCGCCATTCGCGGGAAAGCGGATGTCGAGCCTGAAACCGTGATCGCGGAGGGTCATCCCGAGGCGGCCCGGGCCGCCGGTGGGCCAGTGCTGAAAAACGAGGATTGCCATAGTGGGCGATGGTAGTCGCGGGCAGGCGGCGGCGTCTGGCTCGCGCCGCGGCGGAGCAGCTCCGCAAGCCAATTCCGGGCGTCTCTTGGGTAAGCCGCAACGCCAAGGATGCCAAATCGTGCCCGTCGCACGCGGTCGCTCACCCCCGCGCCGAATCCGACATGTAGTTCGGCGCTTCCTTCGTAATCTTGATGTCGTGCGGGTGGTTTTCAACCACGGTCGCGCCGGTGACACGGCAGAACTTCGTGCGTTCGCGCAGATCGCCGATGTCTTTGCACCCGCAATAGCCCATCGACGAGCGCAGGCCGCCGACGAGCTGGTAGACAAACTCCGCAAGGCTGCCGCGGTAAGGCACCAGGCCCTCGACACCCTCGGGGACGAACTTCAGGACGGGCTTGCCGTCGGCGCCGACCTTGTCGGCCTGGCGATAGCGATCGGCGCTGCCGGCGTTCATCGCGCCCTCGGAGCCCATACCGCGATACGTCTTGTAGCGGCGACCGCCGGAGATCACCAGCTCGCCCGGCGATTCGTCAAGACCGGCAAAGAGCGAGCCCATCATCACCGATTCGGCGCCCGCCGCGATCGCCTTGGGAATGTCGCCCGAGTGGCGGATCCCGCCGTCGGCAATCACCGGGATGTCCGAGCCGATCGACGCGAGCCCCTCGGCGGCGTTCATGACGGCCGAAATCTGCGGCATGCCGACGCCAGTCACGACCCGCGTCGTGCAGATCGAGCCCGGCCCGATCCCCACCTTCACCGCGTCGGCGCCGGCCCGAGCCAGGTCGATGGCGGCCTCGGCGGTCGCGATGTTGCCCGCGATCACCTCCACCTGGTAACGCTCCTTGATCGCCTTCACGGTCCGCAGCACGTTTTCGCTATGACCATGAGCGGTGTCGACTGTGATCACATCGACCTCGGCCGCGAGAAGCGCCTCCACGCGGTCGTACTGCTCAACGCCCACGGCAGCGCCGCAGCGGAGACGCCCGCGCGAATCCGTGCAGGCACGCGGGAAGCTGCTCAGCCGATCGATGTCGCGCATCGTGATCATGCCAGCGAGGTTCATGCTCGCGTCGACGAGCAGCAGCTTCTCGACCTTGTGCCTGTTGAGGATTCCCTCGGCCTGGGCGAGCGTGGTGTCGGCGGGCGCGGTGACCAGCCCCTTGCTCGTCATGACGCTCGCGACCGAAACGCTCGGATTCTCGACGAACTTGAGGTCGCGCCGGGTGAGGATGCCGAGAACTTTGCTCTTGTCGCGGAGCGTCTTGGAGCCGCCCTCGGTGATGGGGAAGCCCGAGACGTTGTGCTGGCGCATCAGTTCCTTGGCGCGGGCGACGGTGTCGCTGGGCCCGAGAGTGATGGGGTCAGAGATCACACCGTTGGCCGAGCGCTTGACCTTGGAGACCTCGCGGGCCTGGGCCTCGATGGAGAGGTTCTTGTGGATGATGCCGATGCCGCCCTCTTGCGCCAACGCGATGGCGAGCGCGGACTCTGTGACCGTGTCCATGGGCGCGGAAATGAGGGGGATGTTGAGGCGGATGGAGCGGGTGAGGCGCGTGGTGGTGTCGGCGTCGGCGGGCATCACGCCCGACCGCAGCGGGATGAGGAGCACATCGTCGAACGTGATTCCCTCGCTCACGATCTTCGCAGCGCGCATGCCAATCTCCATCAAATGTGAATTCGCCCCTGGAACGCCAAGCTCGACGCGCACCGGCGATTGCGGTTGCGTCACTTTCCCATACCCTGAACTTGGCCCTGAAAACGCGGAGGCTTCCATGGATGAGGGTTGCGGGGGTTGACTGCGGAGTCAAGCGCGGCCGAACGCGCGGTCGCAAGGGCCAAGAAGCACGCCGAATTCGGCGGTAACGCGGCGACAATCACTCTCTGCGCAAGGATCGCGGAGAACGCCGCGGGGCAAGGGCGAAGAACAGGCTGAATGCGGAAGCATCACGGTACGCGCAGGAGATGAGAGGGCGCCAAGAGAGTCGTGCCGAATGCCGTCGAGACACCCGTCTTTCTCGCGGCCTCGCGGTCTCGATCCGCATCCGCATCTCCTTCCGTAGAAAAAAGTCGACGCGCCCGCGGGCGTGCGTTACACGACGATCCGCCCCACGCATCGGCGCGTGCGACGATCTTGTGCGGCCAATACTCTGGCGGGTCTTGTCAAGATCGGTGCGGATGGCCGATCATGGATGAATCGACCCGCCACGGAGAAGGGTGGAGACCGAACATGACGCTCCCTTGGAAGATTCTGGGTTGGATCACGGCGGCCCTGGTCACGATTGCGGCCGGGGCGATCGGCTATCGCCTCGTGCGTGCGGACCTGACCGCCCATGTGTACAAGCAGCGGCTGGCGACGCTCTCCAAGGACTATGAGCACCTGCGCGCGACGTACAACGAGGCGATCAAGCGGGCGGCGGTGTCGGAGCTGGTGGTCGAGAAAGGCAAGTTGTCGGTGCGCGTGCGGACACAGGACGGCACGGAGCGCGTGATCGACACGCCATATGACCCCAAGGGCGAGATCTACGTGGACTATGCCGTGATCGATCAGCGGCTATGGATTCGGCGTGTGTTTGACGCCAAGACGCCGCCGGAGAAGGGGCTGCTGATCGAGCCGGAGCTGGCGAGCGTGGACTGGAACGGGCCGAATGCGTCGCACGGCAAGGCGGTGTATCGCACGCTGTCCGAGGGTCGCTGGATCATCAGCGTGTCGGGCGATGGGGCGCTGGGGCTGACGAGGCTTGACGGGCCGTCGCCGAGCCTGGCGGGCGCGCCGGAGATCAAGGACTATTCGGAGATCGAGGCCGAGGCAGCGAAGCAGGCGGAGGCGATCGGGGCAAGCGAGGTGTGGGAGTGGATGTTCAGCGGAGGCAGGCCGTAGGAATCGCAACAGGCCACATCGCACTTCTGCACCTAGGCACGTCGCACATGGGCACATGATGGTTGAGGTGAGCTCGGGTCGGGTACGCGGTCAACCAGCGCGATCGCGGCTCGTGCAGACCGACCTTCCCACCTGACCACTTGACCACTTCCCTCTTTCCGTTCTGTGATACGATGCGCCGACCATTCAAAGGAGGTCGCCATGTCTGATTCGACTCGCCGTGATTTCCTGAAGCGTTCCGCCGCCGCCACGGTGCTTGCCTCGGGCGCGATGACGGCCGCGGCGTCCGCGATGCGCCAGGCTGGCCAATCCGCAACCAAGCCCGCGGACAAGCAAGAGGCCAAGCCCGCGACACCTGCGAAGATCGACGTTGAACGCCGCCCGTTCGGCAAGACCGACATGAAGGTCGCCATCCTGGGATTCGGCTCGGCGGAAATCGGCTATGAGCGCACCGAGCAGGGTGTGGTCGACAAGATCCTGAACGCCGCCCTGGACCAGGGCCTGAACGTCGTCGACACCGCGGAGTGCTACGTCGACGCCGAGGAGCAGATCGGACGCGCGATCGCCGGACGGCGCAAGGAGTTCTTCCTCTTCAGCAAGTGCGGGCACACCAAGAAAGAAGGCGGGCGCGGTGACGCGTGGGACAAGGACTCGCTCATGCACTCGATCGAGCTGTCGCTCAAGCGCTGCAAGACCGACGTGCTCGACCTGATCCAGCTTCACTCCTGCTCGCTCGAAACGCTGCAGAAGGGCGAGTGCATCGAGGCGCTCGAAACGGCGCGGAAGCAGGGCAAGGTGCGCTACATCGGTTACTCGGGCGATTCCAGGGCGGCTCGGTACGCGGTGGAATGCGGACGGTTTGATTCGCTCCAGACATCCGTCAACATCGCGGACCAGGAGTGCATCGAGCTGACCCTGCCGCTCGCCAAGGAGAAGGGCATGGGCGTGATCGCCAAGCGCCCGATCGCCAACGCGGCGTGGCGCTACGACACGCAGCCCGAGAACGGCTATCACGTCGAGTACTGGAAACGCTTGCAGAAGCTGGCGTATGCGTTTGCGACCGGCGACAAGCGGAACGACAACGGGCCGGACGGCGCGGCGGGCACGGCGCTGCGCTTCACCGCGTTCCAGCCGGGCGTGTGCGTGTGCATCGTGGGCACGAGCAAGCCCGAGCGTTGGCGTCAGAACGCCGAACTGCTCAAGGCCGGCGCGCTCAGCGAAGAGTCCGTGAAGTCGATCCGGGCCCGCTGGAAGGAAATCGCCAGCGCCGAATGGATCGGGCAGATCTGATCCGGGCGCCGAAGTTTGGGTTGGCACGCTCGGGTGACGGACCTGATCTTGGCTGAGTTTCGGGTCGCCGCATCGCGACGTCGCAACCCGAAAGGGCGACGGCGGTAGTTCTGCGTGGTGAACAATCGGCACGTCACGCCTGCTCCCGCCACGCACGCAGTGGCAACCGCTTCGCCCGCGCCGGAACGCGAGTTCTCATGCGAGGGCTGCGGCTACACGCTCGTCGCGCCTACGCCGGGCGCTCGATGCCCGGAGTGCGGCAAGCCGGCGGCCGAATCCGACCCTGATCGCTGCTCGGGAAGCGCTTGGCAACGGCGCGCCGGCGTGAAATCATGGCTCCAGACCGCGTTCGGCGTGCTGTTCCGCCCGAACAAGCTCGCCGGGAATCTGCGGATGACGCGCCCGGCGTTCGGTCTCGCGGCGATCAATCTCGCGCTGGCTGGCTCGCTGCTCGCGGTCACGCCCGATCGGATTCGCTCGTGGGGTGAGATCATCTCCCCGCCTGGGGGCGTTGTCCCAGCGGACGGCCGCGCGGCGTGGGTGCTCGATGCCGGCACGACTTTTTTCGAGCAGGCAGCGACGGGGATAGGAGTGCTCGCGGTCCTCTCGCTGCTCGTGGCGTCCGCGCTGTGGGTGCATAAGCGCCCCGATGATGCACGCATTCATCCGTTGGTGGTGATGCAAGTGGCCGCCCATGCGACGCCAGCGTGGCTGATCGCAGGGCCGATCCGATTTCTCGTCGAGCGCTTCGCCCATCCGATGCTGGAGCTGATCGGCCGCGAGACCTGGGCGCGATGGGAGCAGGCGCACCCGCACCTCGTGGAGTTGGCGTGGCGTTTCCTCCCCCTCGGCTCCATGTGGGGCCTGCTCGCGGGCGCGTTGTTGTTCTGGGTGCGAACATCGAGCGGCCTGCGTCGCCGACGCTACGCGAGCGTACTCCAACGCGGACGCGCCGCGAGCGGCCCACGCGCGGATCACTGATCACCCCGCGTGTCGTGCTATGGTTCTCCCCGGCGAGGACGCACCCCGCCAGCCATGACCACCCCACCGATCCATGACCACCCCGAGCGTTCGCACGACGCCGCACTCGAAAGCGGCGGCGGCGGCGGCCCGCCCGTGGAGGAAGACAGTCCGAGTTCGACTGCGGCGGAACGCTCGGTCGTCGGGGCTAAGGGGGGCGAAAGCGGCGAGCCAACGCGCGACGCGGTCGTCGCGCCTGTCCCCCACCGCTGGGGTGTGCTGCGCCACACCCACTACCGAACCATCTTCATCGCATCGTGCTTTTCATACCTCGGCAACTGGTTCGAGTTCGTCGGCACGCAATGGATCGTCACCGAGAAGACCCGCCAGATGATCTGGTCGAGCTACCTCGGAGCGGCCCAGCTCTTACCCACGGTCGTGCTGGGTCTCCTGGGCGGGATCGTCGCGGACAGCGTCAACCGGCGCACGCTCATGGTCGTCACGCAGGCCGCGATGATGGTGATCGCGCTGGGGTTTGCGCTGGTGGTGTGGATCAACCCCAGCGACGACGTGCTGCTGCGCTGGCTCCTGGTGCTGGCGCTGGCGCAGGGCGTGACCATCGCGTTCAACAACCCGGCGTGGCAGGTGCTGACGCCCCGCCTCGTCCCGCGCGAGGAGCTCTACCGCGCGATCACGCTCAACGGCATCGCGTTCAACGCCGCCCGCGCCGTCGGCCCGGCCCTGGCGGGCGTCATCATGGCGCTGTGGAACCCCGTCATCCTGTTCATCTTCAACGCCGTCACGTTCGTCATCGTGCTCGCCGCGGTGACCACCACGCCCGACGCCCCCGCGCCCCCGGAGCGCGCCGGCTGGTGGAAACGCCTCGACGTCATGTGGCGCGACACCAAGGAGGCCGGAGAGTTCATCTTCCTCCGCCCCGGACCGCGCGCCGCATTCCTGGCCATGGTCATCTTCGCGACCTTTGCCACGCCCATCATGCGCTTCCTCTCCATGTTCGTCAGCAACGTCTATCACAAGGACGAAAAGGTCTTCGGCGTGATGACCGGCGTCATGGGCGCGGGCGCGGTGATCGGCGGCCTGCTCATGAAGAAGGTCCCCGCCTGGTACCCCAAGCACCACTTCATCCCGCTCTCGATGCTCCTGGGCGGCATCTGGATCCTGCTCTTCTCGCTCTCCAACGACCTGTGGATCGCGGGAACGCTCATGATCTTCGTGGGCTGGTTCTGGATGTGGGCGTTCAATTCCAGCATGGCCGCCCTGCAGTTGCTCGTGCCCGACACCATGCGCGGGCGCGTGCTGTCGGTGGTGAACGTCGCCGCGTTGGGGCTCATGCCCGCGGGCTATTTCCTCGCCAACGGCGTGGGAGAGTTCAGCGCCGGGATGGTCAAGAGGCACTGGCCCGTGTGGTGGGACGATGGCCTGTCGACGCAGCTGGGCGTCGGCATCTGCGCCGCCATCTGCATCGGCGCGGGGATCGTCATGCTCATCTGGCGCACGCCCGAGGTCGACGGCCTGAAGCCCGGCGACGCCGGCTACCAGCGCGTGCCCGGATTCTGGCGCGGCGTGTCGGCGGCCGTCCATCAGCCGCGCCCGACTCTGGTGTGTCCCAAGTGCTCGTATCCCTTCGCGCCCACGGGGCAGACGCCGCCGGTCGACGAGGAAGGCATGGCGCGCTGCGCTGAATGTGGTGCATGTACTCGGGTGCGGCAGGGCGGGCGTGCGGTGTGATGTCGTGGTCGTGCCGCGCGCGTCAGCCCGGCGTGTCGGCGGGCTTTTCGTTCTCAGCCGGGTTTTCCTTTCCGACTGCGCTCTCTTTTTCGGCCGCCTCGCCGAGCCTTTTGGCAAGCTCCGCGATCTCGGCGAAGCTGTTGCGCGAGCGGACGAGCCGGACGATGTCGTTGCACATCGAGTCGAGCTGCGCGTAGGCCGCCGCTTGCGGGCTGTCGTCGTCACCCGCGCGGTCGTCGACCAGCCCGAAAAGCGAATCGACGGGCACTTCGGCGTCGAACCGCATGCCGATTTCATGCACGGGCCCCTGCACATGAACGCAGCGGACCACCTTGGCGCCCTGCACGATCAGCGCGTTGCGGTCGTCGCCGATGAAACGAACTGCGACGCGCGTGCCGTGGTGCAGGAAGCCGCCGTAGAGCATTCCCAGGCCGGTCTTCGACACGTCCTTGACGACGGCACGGACGTGGACCTCGCCGCCCCCGGGATGGGTGAGGATCACCTCGATGGTGATGTTGGAGGGAACCTTGAGCCGCTTGTGCTCGCGCGAGGATCGCTCGAGCGAGACGGCATCATGCAGCGCGAGACGCTCGAGCAGCGCCCGACGTTCACTGTCATTGAGTTTGATCGAATCCCGCATCAAGGCAGCAACGACTCCGTAATCGCCCGCGAACCTCCTACCACCCGCTCACCAAATGAGCAATCGGCGCTCGGTGCCATCGTCATGGAACGACGCACCTCACATTCCTGCGCATCAGGGCGTTCCACGAGCCGCGCCGGCAGGTATCGGCCTTTAATCGCGCCGATTGCCGCGGTTATCTACCATCCTCCATGCCAACCTCGCGTCATCCAACCCGACAGGTGCTCATTGGCGACAGTCGCGTGGGTTTTCTAAAGATCGGCGGTGGTTTGCCCGAACAGAGCGGCTCCCCCACCACCACCGCACCCGTCATCGTTCAGACCATGACCGCGGGCTACACGCACGAGATCGATCGGTGCGTCGCGGAGATCAACAAACTGGCGGCGGCGGGCGCCGACATCGTCCGCGTCGCCGTGCCGGAAAAGAAGGACACCGAGGCGCTGAAGGAAATCCTGCCGCGTGTGCGCGTGCCGATCGTGGCCGACGTTCACTTCCACTTCCAGCGCGCTCTGGAGGCGATCGAGGCGGGCGTTCACAAGATCCGCCTCAACCCCGGCAACATCACCGACCGCAAGCAGGTGATCGACGTGATCCAGGCGTGCAAGGGCGCGCAGGGCGGGCGCGGCATCCCGATCCGCATCGGCGTAAACGAGGGCTCGATCATCGAGCGCAAGGACAAAGAGAAGCGGATGAAGGAGCTCGGCGCGTTCTTCGCCGGGTACAAGCACGGGCACCTGCTCGCGATCATGATCGCCAAGCTGGAGGAATACCTCGACATCTTCTACGAGCAGGACTTCCGCGACATCGTGATCAGCGCCAAGTCGATGGACGCCGCGTTCGTCGTCGACGCCTACACGGAGATCTCCAAACGCTTCGAGCACCCGCTGCACCTGGGCGTCACGCACGCCGGCCCCAAGGAAACCGGCACGATCCGGTCCGTGGTCGCGCTGGGCGGGCTGTTGATCAACGGCATCGGCGACACCATCCGCATCAGCTATGCGAACGACCCGATCTATGAGGTCCAGGACGGGCTCGAACTCCTCTACTGCCTCGGGCTGCGCGAGCGCGTGGGCGTCGATCTCATCGCGTGCCCGACCTGCGGTCGAATCCAGGTCGATCTCTTCACGCTCGTGCAGGATGTCCGCAAGGCGCTGGCGGAAAAGGTGACGGTGCCGATGAAGGTCGCGGTGATGGGGTGCATCGTCAACGGCCCGGGCGAGGCCGAGGGCGCGGATGTCGCCGTCTTCGCCGGCGATCGACGCGGCATCATCTATGTCCAGGGCGAGCGCGTCGCCAACGTGCCCGAGCCGGAGATCCTCGAGCGGCTGCTCGCCGAGTGCCTCGCGTTCCAGGACAAAGTGAAACGCGGCGAGGCCAAGTTGGGAGAAAAGAAGGTCGACATCATCCCGCCCGATCCGATCGGCGAACTGGGGAGCGGCTTCGACAAGATCGCGGGCGGCAAGGTCGAGAAGAGCGTGGGGCTGACGATCGGGAAGAGTTGAAGAGAAGGCACAGGGCACCGGGCACTGCGACTAGAAGTGCAAATGAGTTGAAGTAGGGAAGCATGCCTGGAGTTTCTGATTCGGCAAGCGTTCGTAAATGAGCACGGCGACCGTGCGCAAGTCTCGTGATTGACGGCACACCGGCGTATCGGCCGATAGTCAGAGTCATGCTCGCATTCACCAAGCACTCGCGCGGGTCCGCGGCCTTTCTCGGCGCGGAGGTTCATTGCTCGCTCGCGCGGGCTGCCGCGTCTCTCTTGGGCTGCGCATTGCTCTTCAATGCCCTCGTGGGCCTTCTGGCGAACAACCTTGACGCAACGGAGTGGATCATTGATCTCCGCGGCCTGAGCGGCCCGCTCCGGGTGGTGCTGCTGCTCGCCAGCGGCTTGGCCTTCACGATCGCGGGTCTAAGTAGCAAACCCGGCAGGTACCGGGTGATGGCGCTGCGAGCCGCCGCAGGCTTCATGGCGCTCGTGGCCTGCATCGACATCGCTCGGTTCTACAAACTGCTAGCCAGTTCGTGGATCTCGAGTGAACTTCCAGTGCCCTTCTCGCTGTTTGTCGCGGGCATCGCCGCGTGGCTGGGGCTCCGGTGCTGGAGCGGCGCGATCTCCCACCCCCATAGGGTCACCGTACTCACGCTTGCGGTAACCCCGGTTTGGCTCGTGCTGTTCCTGCTCGGCCAAGTCGTGCTTTTCGGGTCAACGAATTACGCGCGCAAGGCGGATGCGATTGTGGTGCTTGGGGCACGAGTCTACGCCAACGGAACGCCGTCGCTCGCCTTGGAGGATCGCATCGGCACCGGTGTTCGCCTGTACAACGAGGGCTTGGCACCACGTCTGATCATGTCGGGAGGGCCAGGTGACGGGAGAATCTCCGAGCCGGTGGCGATGAAGACTCTCGCCGAGTCGCTCGGTGTGCCCTCGTCCGCGATTCTGCTGGATGAAGGGGGGCTGAATACCGAGAAGACCGCGGAGTACTTGGCGAAGTGTGGTCGGCCATTGTGCGTTCTGGCCGTCAGCCACGACTATCACCTCGCCCGGGTCAAGATCGCTTTCGAGCGCCGCGGAATCCGCGTCTCCACGGTCCCGGCGGATGAGTCTCGGATGTTGACGCGCAAACCGCTCTTCATCGCCAGAGAGGTCGTGGCACTCGGCGTGTACTACTTCAGACCCATGCTAAGGGCGATCATCGGATGACCCTCGAACGGGGCGCCAGCGGGAGGGCGTGTTCAAACTGGCACGCTCCCTGCCCGCACCAAGCGCGGCCTAGCCGCCTTGACCCCGCCACCCGGAGCATGTGAACCGCGTATGGCGGGCCCGCTACTTCCCCGCCGGCTTCTTCTTCCCCGCCGCCTTCTGGCGCTCGATCATCTGCGTCATCATCTGGCGATACTGGCGTGCCTGCTGGGGCGACATGCCGGCCTTGGCGACTTCCATGCTGATCGCGGGGAACCAGCGATCGCTCTCGAAGCGATAGCCGAACTCTTGCGTCAGGTGCTTCTCGAGATCGGGCAGGTGCCCCGCGCCATAGAACAGCGCCACCGACTCCACGTTCTTCTCATCTTTCAGGATCGCGCGGAGATCATCGAGCACGGCCGCGTTGCGGTCGAGCACGATCACGCTCATGAGCTTGCCCTGCTCGCCGCCCTGGGCCTCCATCAATTCGTCGGCGTGCGAGAGCATCTCCATCATCATGAGCTTCACGCTGGACTGCATCTGCGGGCTGGCCTTGATGAAGTTGAGCAGGAAGCCCGCGAACTTGGCCATCATCGAGCTCCCGTCGAGCATGCGGAAGAGCTGCTCGCCCGACGCGCCGGCCTCCTGCAGCTTGCGCTGCACCTGGTCGATCGACATGTCGCTGTTGCGCCAGTTGGGCTTGCTGTAGTCGATGGCCGCGAGCTGGAACTCGAGCCCGAGCGCCGAGGCGAGCTTGGTCTGGATGCCTTCCTGTCGCTCGCCCACCTCGCTGTCGGTGAGCGGCTTCTGCTGGCTGAGCTTCAGGTCGGCCGCGAACCCCTCGCCGCCGGGCGCGTCGTCGCTCCCGCGGCTGGTGAGATCGAACGTCGCGCCGTCGGGCGCGGCGATGTAGCCGATCGGATGATTCCAGCCGTCGCTCCGCGCGCCGTGCAGCGCGCGAGAGAGCGCACGCGGCAGGCTCTGCTCCAGATCGTCGAGCGACGCGGGGAGCGACTTGCTCGCCCGGCGTGATTGCTCGATCAGGATGCCGAGCAGGCGCAGGCGTCGCTCCGTGAGCTTGGCCCGCTCCTCGTCGGTGGTCGCGGCGCCGCGGGCGTCGCCCGCCCCGCCGGGCTTCACGCCCTCGAAGAGCACGATCGATTGCTGGTTGAGGAACTGCTGGAGCGCGTCGTAGTACGCGCGATCGCCGATGTGCGTCACGCCGACCAGGTGAACAATCGGCCCGGCGCCGCTGGGCTTGAACGTGCGCGTCACGGTCTCCATGCGCACGATCGCGCCGTCGTTCTCCTCCACCACGCGCGCCAGCAAGAGCGCCGCGTCCTTGGCGGCGGGCTGAGCGACCTGCTGGGCGGCCGGCTGCGTTGCCGTTCGGGTTTCCGGCGCCGCGCTTTGCCGCGCGACCGCGCCGGGAGCCAGGCTCACGAACGCGTGGCACACCACCACGATCAGCACCAGGCCGCGCCACGCCGGGCGCCTCGAAAAGGCGGGTGTGGAAATGCCAAAACGCAGAGCGGTATCGCGCATGGAGGACTCCTGTGCCATCGAACGCTGGATCAAACCGTTCGCGGCCCCGGATCGTTGCACCATACCCTTCGCGAGGCATGGCGTACCAAACGGGCACCGCCCAGAGCTCGACAAACCCGTGCTTCGACGTGAGCGACGACGCCCTGCACGCCGCACGATGCATGCTGGGCGCGTCGCCCGCGAATCTGCCCAGGCCGCTGGTCGTCCTCGCGGGCTGGCGCTCGCCTCCCATGCCGGACGGCGGGGTGCTCGCGCGCGTCGGGCCGATGATCCCTGGCGCGCGCGATACACTGAGCGTCACCTACGCCTCGCTCTGGACCATCGACAGCGCCGCGCGGCGCGTGGTGGCGCGGGTGCAGGAACGCTTCCCGCACACCGGCACGACCGACACAGCGGAGGTCGATGTCATCGCAATCTCAATGGGCGGCCTGGTCGCTCGGCTGGCCGCGAGCGACTCGTTCGCAAAGTCACAGCGTCGCCTGCGCATCGCGAGGCTCTTCACGCTTGCAACACCTCATCGCGGCGCGAAGCTCGCGTCGTTTGTCCGCCCGGACCCCGCGGCGGCGGCGATGCGGCCGGGGTCGGACTTTCTCCGATCGCTCGATGATGAGCTCGCGCGATCATCGTTTGAACTGACGTGCTATGCGCAGCTGCGCGATTGGTGGGTCGGCGCGCGGAACACGTCGCCGCCGGGGCGCGTGCCGATCTGGTGCGAGCCGCGCGGCGCGTTCGGGCGCTGCTTCAGCCACTTCGCGATCAATTTCGATCCGCGCGTGCTGACGGACGTGGCGTTGCGCTTGCGTGGCATGACGCCGCTGTCGCGCGTGGGCGACGAACCGCCGACGGATTGAGCGTCACCGCTTGGCCGCCCGTGCCTTCCGGCGCGGCTTGTTGAGATGGGCCAGGAACTTGCCGCGGATGATCTCGAGCATGCGCTTCGACGTCGGCGTCAGCTTGCTCTTGGCGTCCTCGGAATCGTCGAAGACCTCCGGGCAACCCAGGCGGGCCGCCGCATCGCGTGCGCCAGCCCGCGAAGCGCCCTCCAGCGTCGCCCGCGACTTCTCGCCGAACCCGCGGAAGCTCTCGCGGCTCACCATCGCCGCCATCGCTCCCGCCGGGCTCCCGGCCATCGCCACAATCGCGCGCACCTCGCGGGCGCTGAACCCGATCACGCGGGCAAGCTCGTGCAGCCCACGCTCCTCGGGCGATTGGGCGCTCCGGCGCGCCAGGATCTGGCGAACCGCCCACGCGCCGATCAACGCAAGCCCGAAAAGCGCACCGACCCACGGCGACCACGACAACGCGCTCTCCATCCACGTCGGCGCGGGCACCGCCGGCGCTTCGCCCGTTTCCAGCTTGATCGGCGTGGGCTGCGCGACCACGGCACGCGCGAGGCAGGACAACGCCGTGACCGCCCCGGCCTTCACGCGACACCCCCCGCCATCAGTCCGGCGGCATGGAGGGCCCTGCGGCGGACATGCTCGTCCTCGTCCTTCTCAGCCAGTCGCTTCACAGCGCCGGCCAAATCGCCATAGCGCGCCGCGATCACGGGCTTCACGCCCGGGAGCACCCGCCCCGCAAGCCACACGCCCGCGAGGCGATGCATGGGCCGCTCGTCCGAAAGCATCGCGTGAACACCCTCGACGCTCGGCTCGCCCGCCGCGGTCTCGAGCAATCCTCGCAGCGCGTTGGCGCGGGCGCGGTGCGCGCCGTCATCCTTGAGTTCCAGGAGCGTGAGCAGCGCGTGGTCGCCCGCGCCGGGCGAG
>JABWBC010000044.1 GCA_013360695.1 Phycisphaerales bacterium | reverse complement strand
CCACCGCCGCCGCCATAGCCGCCGCGACCTCCGCCGCCGCCGCCAAAGCCACGACCGCCGCCGCCGCCACCACCGCCTCCGAATCCACGCCCGCCGCCGCCTCCCTGTTCACGGGGCTTGGCCTCGTTGACGATCAGCTTGCGTCCGTCCATATCTTGGCCGTTCAGGGCCTGAATGGCGGCGTTGCCCTGGGCTGCGTCCTCCATTTCGACAAACCCGAACCCGCGCGACCGGCCGGTCTCGCGATCGATGATCACGCTCGCGCGGCGTACATTGCCGTGTGGTGTGAACAGCTCGGTGAGCTCCGCATCCGTGGTGCTGTAAGGCAGATTACCGACGTAAATATTGACCATTGCCAACCGAATCCTCGCCCGAGAAATACACGCGATGCTTTGAACCCCTGCAGACTCCCGGGCGAACTCGGCCGTGGTCCAGGTAGGGCCGCTCAGCCAGCCCCACGCACGCTCAGGTATAGCAACCACCGCCAAATCGAGCAAGTTGCAACCACGCCAACTTTTGATGAATTCTTCGTTCTCACAAAGGATACCAAAGTCGCTTTTGCTACCGGTCTGGAATGGTCATCCATGCCGCAGTCCTGGGAACGTCAGCGTCCAAATGGGCGCAGATAATGCGCTTCTGTTATCGAGCGCCCTACCACCGACCACATGGGGACCCCGGCACTCCCGCGACATGGAACCCCTCGGTTGGCGCGCCATCCCAAGAGTCCCTTCCGTTGTGTCCCTCTTGCCCAGTGCCGAGTGCCTCTTGCCTCTCCGTCAACACCCTTCCTCAAAGTGCTCCGCGAACGCGTCGTAGTCATCGCCGTTCACGAATCCGTCGCCGTTGAAGTCCGCCGGGCAGTTGGGATCGAGCGGCTGGAACTCGTACGCGCCGATGTCAATCGGCGGCACGCCAATGCCCGTGTCCATCACGTTCGGGTCGTTCTTCGCCCGCGGATTCCCCGCTAGGTCGATCGCACCGCCGATGCCCGAATAGTCATAGACATTGCCCGCGTCGATGCAAGGTGAATCGCCGCGGAGCGCGAAGTTCCCGCCGCCGATGAACTTGGGATCGCCGCTGAAGTTCCCGGCTCCCGCCCAGCCGCCCGAGATGTTGGAGTAGGTGGCGGTGATTCCGCCGCCGGATGCAGCAGTTAGAGGCCTGTCCACGATGCTGTTGTAGATCTGAATGTGAGCTGGAATGCTCCCGCCATACGCCGATACTCCGTAGGTGATTTGTGTATTTCCCGCGATTGTGCAGTTGCGTAGGATAATGGTGCCTCCCTGCGACTCGACGGGCCCGTGGAAATTGGGAATTCCCGACGCGTTGGCGGTGAAGAGGCAATTGACGAAGACGGCGGTGCAGGAATCGGCCTGAACATAGGCCCCCCCGGCAAGCAGCGATGAGTTTCCCGCGGCCGTGCAATTCTCGAACGTCACCGTTCCAAAGGCATTGCGGATGTAAATCGCACCGCCAAGCTCGTCAGGGCAATGGTTGCCGGTGAAAATGCAGTTGGTCACGCGTCCGCCCACGCCCGTGCCGTCGGCCATGAATGCGGCGACATTGTGCGCCCCGGTGATCGTGAATCCGTCCAGCAGCGTTCCGCCCGTGGCGCCGGAAACAAACCTCACCTGGCCCGTTGACGCCAGGTTGATCGTCGTCGCGCCCGCGCCATACACAGACTTCAGTGTGAGCGGCTTGTTGATCTCGACCGTACCCGTGTACGTCCCGGGCATGACTTCGATCGTCGAACCCGCGTACGCCGCGTCGACCGCCGCCTGGATCGTCACGTAGTCGCCCGGCACCTTGATCGAACCCGACAACTCGATCACGCCATACTGCGAATACGTGCTGTTCACCATCGTCCACTTGCCGCCAAGTCCTGGCTGGAGAAGGCAATAGTCTTCCGGTCTCGGCTCGCCACTGGCCCAGTTCCGATACGCCGAAGTCGAGCCGTCCGCCCAGACATACGTCCCCTCGACCGCGGTGTCGTTCAGCCCGACAAAGAGTTTCCAATTGCCGCTGTTGGTCAGGTTCGTGCTGATCCAGGCGTTCTCGAGCACATCCTCGACCGTCGCGAGATGCCCACCCAGCGACTGGGCGAACGTCTCCATCTGTGTCCAATTCGATGCCTGCACGACCAGGTACCGATGCCCGTTGCTGGGGTTGGTGACTGGCCCCTGCACGATCGTCTGGGCCTGCACCAGCGTCCCCAGCGACATCGCGCACACCACCAGCGTTCTATACAATCGCTTCACGATCTGCTCCTTCATCCTGCCGCGCGTGAATGCGGACACGCGGGTTCGGAGCGAGCAATCTACACGCGACGAGCGAGAATCGCCAAGACAATTTGATCGGTTGATCTCGCGAAGCGGTTCGCGGCTCGTGAAGGCAGGCTCCGAAACTCGGCGACTCGGGCCGCCGCGCGTCCGATCGCCCCAGCCTCGCGGCCCGACATGAGCTTGGTCGGGTTTGGTTCAGCCCCACTCGCCCGAGAGGATCTTCTCGATCGCGTGCGCCACGCCGCTCTGCGTGTTCGCCAGCGTCTCGCGCCGCGCCGACTCCTTCACCGCCTTCACCGCGTTGCCCATCGCGATCCCCAGGCCCGCGCCGCGGATCATGGGCAGGTCGTTGATCTCATCGCCGATCGCCGCGATCCGCGCGTCGGGAATCTCCCACTCGCGCGCCAGCTTTCGGATCGCCGACCACTTGTTCGCGTCCTTGTCGAAGACCTCCAGCACGTGCAGCGTCTGCCCATCCTCGGTCGTCCGCGCGTGATGCGGCGCGACGACGGCCGGGAAGTGATGGATCATCGCGCTGTCGCCGAAGCTCTCGATCAACTCCGTCTTCATCCGCGCCAGCGTGCCCGACAAGCCGCACGCCCCGACGCGCACCGTGTGCTCGGGGTGCTCGTCCTCGTCCAGCGACGCCGCGTAGCGCACGCGCACATCCATCGACTCGAACCACCACGCCGTGACAGGGTCGATGGGGATGCGGTCGCTCCCCTGCACGACGAGATAGTCGTACCCCGCCTCGAGCGGGTCCTTGAGCACCAGCGCCGGGTGCCCGTGCGCCAGCACGCTCCGCGTCGCGTGCCGCACCACGTCCTGATCGATCGAGAAGCGATGGAGCGTGCGTTTCCGTACCGGGCACGCGATCATCGATCCGCCCGCGACCACGACCGGCTCGGCCTGCCCAATGCGGTCGAGCGCGTGCTGGCACTCGACCAATCCGCGCCCCGTGCAGATCGTGATGCGGAGCCCGGCCTCGCGCGCCCTGTGCAACGCCGCGGCGTTCTCGTCGCTCACCGCGCCCGCGGGATCGAACAGCGTGCCGTCCAGGTCGATCGCAATCAGGTCAAACCGCCGCGCCATCTGATCTCCCGCATACGCACGCTCAAAGGCGCGGATGCCCCGGCATTTTCAAATGCACCTAAACGATCTCTGCGTTCACTCTCAAACGCCGAATGCCGACTGTATCTCCCTCGCACCCGAGCATTTGAGCTCTCGTTTCTCCTACTCCTCCAGCACCTTCGTTCGCTTCAGGTGATCGAGCATCTCCTTCGGGATGTCGCGTGCCCGGGGTGCGCCCATCACGGTCCCATGGTCCGCGTTGGGCACAATCTCGATCCAGCCGTTCTTCCCCTCCGGGTACACGAAGAAGTGGAGCGCGTCGATCGTGGGCTTGAGCCGCTCGACCGCCATGTTCAGATAGAAGCTGTCGAGCGAGCCCACCAGCAGCCTGATGCGCTGATGGAACGTGAGCCCCCAGGTCCCCTCGTTCGCTCGCGTGAGTTCGTGGATGTCGTACTTCTTGTACTGCTCCGCGATCGCGTGATCGATCACGCCCGTGACGGGATCGAAGAGCGCCGCGGGGTGGCCGCCGGTATCTCTGGGCCCCCAGACGGCGAACCACGAATCCCACTGCTGACCGCTGGTGTTGTCCGGCCCGAGCACCTCTTCCATGAGGTTTTCCTGGCGCACGCTCATGGTCGACACGCCGCGCGAGCGATGGCTCGGGATATCCTTGCCCGCGCCATCGGCGTACATGTTCGCGTTCTCGTATACATCCCCCGCCTGCATGGCGTGGAAATCAACCGGGTCGGGCGCGCTCGACCAGCACGCGCCGAACGTCTCCGGATAGTTCAACGCCAGCCACAGCGTCGACCACCCGCCCGACGAATGCCCGCGGAGCATCCTGGCCGCGGGCTTGGGAACGAGCGGATACTTCGCCTCGATCGCCGGGATCAGTTCTTCCACGAGCGCCCGCCCGCACGGCCCGTTGTTCGCCGAATCCGCGAAGAGCGTGTGCCCGTTGGGCGACTCCGGATCGAGCACGATCCAGAACGCGTTCCGCGACAGCTCGCCGAACGGCTGATTCTCCGGCACGCGATCGCGCCGGTTCGCCGCCCCCATCACGCCGCGATGATCGCCGCCGAACCCAGGCACCTCGTACACCGCCGCGTACTTCCGCTTCGCGTCAAACCCGCGCGGCAGGACAACCCCCGCGCGCAGCATCACGTCGCTCCCGCGAAACTCCGAGAGCAGCTTCGACCTCACCTCAACGAATTCAACCCCCGCCTGCACCGGCAGCGCGTCCGCCTTCACCGCGCGATCGAGCACAAGGTCCACGCTCGCCGCCTCACCCTCCTTCACCACCAGTTCCGCAATCGCCGACGAAAAGAGATTGCCCTCCTCGCGCCGCCAGGAACTGTTCTCGCGTTTCATGTCCAGCATCGCCTGCACGCGGTACGTGCCCGGCGAGAGCTTCGAGACGGGCGCGGGGAACGAGGTCGCGCCGTCGTCGATCACCGCCGACGCGCCGGGCGCAAGGTCCTTCACATCGATCCCGAACATGGGCTGCGGCTCGTCCCAGAACGGGCCGTCGAGCGGATCGGCCTCGCCGACCTTCGATCCCTTGCGCGCGCTCATGACAACCAGCCTCCCAGTTGCTGGCGCTTCGCGCACGTCTTTCGGAAACGACACGCGGATTGTGACCGCGCCCGTCGCGGCATGATCCACTGCGGGCTGTTCCGCCGCGCACGACGGCGCGATTACGCTCGGATTCTCGGCCGCCGATCGGTCGCCGCCCGCGCCGCTCGCGCGACCGGACATCGCCGCGCCCGGCACCATCGCGGCAATGACCGGCGCCGCCAGCAAAACCCGACCGATCGAACGATTCATCATGCACCGATCGTAGCAGCGGCCAGGAACATCCCTTGAACACAACCCCGCGCAATGACCACGGACGCGCGCCGCGACCCGCGTTTTTGTCCGGCGATTTGGCCGTCTGGTGGCTCGGACGCTTGATGAACTGGCGATTTCTGAGCGCCGCTCAGCAACCCTCGTCGAAGTGCTCCGCGAAGAGGTCGTAGTCATCGCCGTTGACGAAGCCGTCGCTGTTGAGATCGGCCTCGCCCTCGCCGCCGTCGAAGTGCTCGGCGAAGTGGTCATAGTCGTCGCCGTTGATGAAGCCGTCGTGGTTGAAGTCCGCCGGACAGCTCAATGTGTACCGCGCGACGAGCGCCATGCCGCCCTCCGGCGCGATGAAGTGCAGGGGGTTCTGCGTCGAGATGTTCCAGTCGGCGAACGACCAGCTTTGGTTGTTGATCCACGCCGTCGCCGGCGCCTCGATGGCGTGGTGGAAGTTCACGTTGCTCTCAAAGTCGGTCGGCGTCACCAGGGGAGAACCTTCGAGCGTGACGCTGATCCCCGGCGGGATTGTGTTGATGTGTAGGAGCGAGATCACGGGCTGAATATCCCGCGTGACGACGGTTTGCAATCCATCGCCGTCCGTCACCGCCAGCTCGATACGAAAAAACGTGTGCTCCGGCGAGTGACCGTCAACCGGGACCACAAACGAGCCCGACGTCACGCCGGTGATGGTCTGGAAAGGGTGCAGGTGAGTCTCGTGCCCGAGGAAGATGTTCCACACGAAGGCCGACCCCGGGAGCGACCCGCCGGCCCCGATCGCACTTCCCGCGAAACTCACTGTGTCACCAGCTCGATACGTCAGAGTCGAGGGGGGAGAATCGATCACGGCCGTCGGCGGCGTGCCTACGTCGATCTCGATCGGATCGCTGATGGTCGCATCCGCGCCGTCATCGACCGTGAGGCGGACGCTCCTGGGCCCCGCGGCGCTCAGTGTGCGCTGCACGATCGCCCCGGTGAGAATTGTTCCGTCATCGAACAGCCACGAATAAGAGAGCGGCGATGGGCCCTGGTCAGGGTCGCTCGAGCCGCTGGCGTCGCAGGTCACCAACAGCGGCGGCGGGCCGACCTTTGGCGACACGCTCGCCGACGCGATCGGGGGCACGTTCGTCTGCCCCGTATATCGCACGCGGTACAGGGCCGGCCTCCCGTTCGGGCCGGTGTAGATCCGAACGTAGTAGAGGCAGCCGTCGGGCCCGACCTTGAGGTCCGCGACCGTAGTCGCGTCGCCGATGGGAAGGAACTCCTGATTGTTCACCACCGCGCCGTTCTGAAGGGTCAACCGGCGCACCCATCCGTTGGGAAAATCGGTGACGAAGAGATTGCCCCGATACGACGAAGGAAACTGCGTGCCGCGGTACACGGGCCCGACGATGACGGCCGCGTCGTGATTGGGCGACAGCAGCGCGTCACCGTGCTCGTAGGACCAGATCGGGTACGCAAAGGCAGAACAATCCTGGCCGAAGCAGTGGGGCCCCTCCATCATGGGCCATCCCGCGTTGGCGCCCTTCTCGATTCTCGAGACTTCCTCCCAGTAGATCGAGCCGACATCGCTCACGTACATCGAGCCGTCCGACTCATCGAACGTGAATCGGAACGGATTGCGGAACCCGTACGCCCAGACCCTCGGTTCGGCCCCCTGGACATCGACAAACGGGTTGTCGGAAGGAACCGAGCCGTCCTCAGCGATCCGCAGGATCTTCCCGCGCGCCACCGACAGGTCCTGCGACCAGACGCTCTCGAACTCCTCGCCAACGCCCACGTACAGCATCCCGTCGGGCCCGAACATGATGCACCCGCCGTGGTGAGAACTCCCCGGGGAGGGCTGCGGGTTGTACCAGAGCACTTCCTCGCTGGACGCGATCGCCTTGAGTCCCGCCATGTCAAATCGGCTCACGCGCAGGTGCTTCGTGCCGTCGACAAAGCACAGATAGAGTTGCGTGCCGCTGTGCCGGAACCCGTCCGCGTGAACCGCCATTCCGAGCAGGCCGAGTTCGCCCGAACAGTCGACGTCGGGTAGTTGAATTACCGTCGGCGTGTTCGCGCCGTTCACCGCCACCACCCGCCCGCATTTCTCGGCGACCAGCGGCTTACCGTCGGGCATGAACGCGATGGCGATCGGGAAGTTGAATCCACTGGCCACGGTCTCGCGTTGAAATCCCGGGGGCAGATCCGCCATCGCCGAGCCCGCCCAGCACGCCGCCACGCCCGCCACGCCAGCGCGAGTAATCATCCACCCCCACGCATGGCCCGTCCGGCATCGCATGATCCCACTCCAGATCGACGTCCAGGGAAGCAACCCCAGGAATCGTCGATTCCTTACGTCGGCTATTCTCGGACCCGACTTTCATCCCCCAGCGCCGAACCCAAAGTAACCGGCCGGAGGGCCACCACCAAGCAAAATCAGGCGCGATGGACCGCGCATCCGCACTTGGGAAGCGTGGAAGTGCGGCCCCCGCGCCGAGCAAGAAAACGCCCGAGCACGGGCGCGGGCGTCCGTTCATGAGTTTCACGGCAGACGCCGCTTTCAGCACCCGGCCTCGAAGTGCTCCGCGAAGATGTCGTAGTCGTCGCCGTTCACAAAGCCGTCGCTGTTGAGATCGGCCTCGCCCTCGCCGCCCTCGAAGTGCTCGGCGAAATGGTCATAGTCGTCGCCGTTCACGAAGCCGTCGTGATTGAAGTCCGAGACGCACCCGTTCTCGCCGAACGTCACCGTCGCGCTCGACCACGACACGCTGGTCGTCGAGCCGTCGGTCGCGACGCATGCGAAGTAATACGTGGCGGCCTCAAGATATGCCGAGTTCACCACATGCGAACCGAGCGCGCCGGGCGAATGGAGCGACGTCGGGATCATCACCTCGTTCCCGTTGAACGCCGGCGTCGTGTT
Organism: Phycisphaerales bacterium; assembly: GCA_013360695.1. GTDB lineage: Bacteria > Planctomycetota > Phycisphaerae > Phycisphaerales > UBA1924 > JABWBC01. The sequence goes on along the minus strand of JABWBC010000044.1, from coordinate 16,610 downwards.
TGCGTACACCGTGACCCACGTCGGGTCGCCGTCCGGGTCGCTCGTGGTCCATTCCACCTTCACGGTGTCCACGCCGTGGACAAGGTGCATGTCCTGCGACGGCTGCGTCACCACGATCGCGGGCGAGGCGCTCGTCGCCGGGTTGATCGTCAGCGAGTAGTTCGGGCTCGTGCCGTTCGTCCCCGCGGTCACCAGCGCCCAGTACCAGCCGCGGCCAAGCCCGGTCATCGCGATCTGCTCAAAGTTCGCGTTGGTGAAACTCCCGGCGATCGCGCCGCCGTTGTCGTCGAACAAACGCAGGTCCAGATTGCCCTGGCTGTTCGAAAAGTCGATGCGGATGAAGTCCGACGATGTGCCCGTGCCCGGGCTGTAAAACCGGTACCAATCCGGGTCCCCGACGGCGTGGACATTGAGCCCGGATATCGCCTTGCTCGGCCCCACCGGCCCGAGGTTCGGGCTCACCGCCGTGCCCTCCGTCCGCGCCCGAACCTCCGCCATCGAGTCGTTCGGTTCGTACGCATCAGGCGGCGTGAGGCTCCCGTCATAGATCGAGATCGGCACACGCGTGATGTTGTTCGCCTTGTTGCTCTCCAGCACGTCACCCGCGGGATCGACCTCCGACTCCAGCCAGTAGTCGCCCGAGGGAACGTCCGTGATGTCGATGCTCTGCCCCGCCAGGTTCTTGCTGTACACGTCCATCCAGCCCACGCTCAGCCCCTGCGTCGTCGAGTCGCAGGTGCGGAACTGGCCGTTCGGATTGAATCCCGGCAGCGACGGGTCGTACACCACCAGGTCCAGGATGCAGAAGCTGGTCTTGCTCCCCTGCGCCACCACGTCGCCCACGCCGTCGTTCGCCAGCCGCTCGCGCAGGCGATAGATGCACCAGTTCTCGAAGTGGATGTGGTTGTGAACGGGGTGATACACGAATCGCCCCACCAGCCGCTCGTACCACGTGCCGTCGTCGCGATACACGCGCTGGATCACGTCCTGAGTGTTGTCGGGATAAGTCTGACCGCCATAGAGATAGAGCTTGCCCGCGCCGATGTTCGCCGTCCCGTTCGACAGGCGCAGCTGCACTCGCCCGCCCTGGGCCACGATCGCGTGGTCGTACAGTTCGTTGACGTCCACGATGATGTCGGGCAAGAGGTCCTGCTGCGCCGACGCAACAGAGGCGAGCGACGCGAAACCAACCAGCGCCAAGAGCGCCACGCGAGTCTTCATGGAGAGCTCCATCATGTGTGTGACGCCAGCCTAACACCCGCGGCCGGCCCGCGATATCCCGGCTCGCACGATCGGCGCGAAAAAAAACGCCCGGGCGTTGGCCCGGGCGCGTGGGATCACAGAAGACGCGATGGTCCGCTGCTCAGCAGCCGGCCTCGAAGTGTTCCGCGAAGTAGTCGTAATCGTCGCCGTTGACGAAGCCGTCCCCGTTCAGGTCCGCGCCGGAATTGCCCGCGTCGAACTCACCGGCGAACACGTCGTAGTCGTCGCCGTTCACGAACCCGTCGCCGTTGACGTCCGCCTCGCACCCGCCGCCGCAGTCCGGCGTGAGGATCTTGAAGGCGTCGATGCCGGCCTCGACGTTATTGTCGATCGCCGTGTCGCGAGCGATGAACCGCACCTTCATCGTGCTGGTCAGAGGCAGGATCGACGAGAGCTGGAACTGCTTGGCGTACCAGCCGCCCGACGCCTCGGAGCTCCCCGCCGCCAAGGTCTCGACGTTCGTCCAGGACGCTCCGTTGTTGTTGGAGGCCTCGACGGTGAAGTTGTCGAGCGCCAGCGTTCCACTGATCTTGTACCAGCGCGAGTACTGCAGGTACACGTTGCCGGCGCTGCCGTCGAACGTCGGGCTGGTCAGCGTCGTCGATCCGCCGTCCACGTCAACGCTCGCGGTGTTGCCAGTGATGAAGCACTTGCCGGAGCCGTCGGCGTCGACGGACGGGGCGTTGCCGCCCGCCACCGGAACGCCGCGGGCCCAGGCGCCCGCCGTCGCGGTCGAGCTGACGGTCCAGCCCGTATCGGTCTCAAAGTTGTCGGCAAAGGCCGTGATCAACCCGGTGCCCGAGAACGTGCTGTAGGTCGAGGCCGGGGCGGTCCCCGGATCGGTCTCGACCGTGCCGTTGGTCGCGGTCGCGGAGAAGTAGTACTTCACCGTGTTGCCGCAGGGCGCCGCCGGGAACGTCGCCCGATACACGCCCCCGCCGATGCTCGACGCGTTCACCTGGGCATACGTCCCATCCCCCTCGGGGTCGACGTGCATCTTTACGCTCGACAGCGTGAACGACGCCTTCGCCGTCACCTGCACGTCCACCGTCGAACCGCCCGCCGGGTTGATGTTCGTCGGCTTGCCCGACGGATACGCGAAGTTGAAGGGGTCCAGCGGAGGAGCGTCCATGTTGTGATCGCCGAAGCCCTGCGCGATCTGGCTGTAGTGCGGCGTGCCGTCCGTGATGTCCGCGTTGTTGTCGTCCAGCGTCAGCACGTCGATCGTGATCTGCGGCGTGATCTCCGTGCCGTTATGCACCAGCACGCTGTTCGTCGCCCAGTTCTTCAGGATCGACTGATACGTGGACGGGTCCGTGTTGACCATGATGTTGCGGGTGCTCCACCAGCAGCCGGTCAAGAGCTGGCCGCAGTCGTGGATCTCGCCCGAGCAGGGATACTGCTTGGTGTTGGCCGCGTTGCGGATGCCGTTGTTGCAGTCGTTCAGGTAGAACCCGTAGCCCAGGACCGGATCATCTGAGATCACGACGCCCAGGAGGTCGCCGTACCCCTCGCCATACGCGCCCTGGCCCGAGCCGGCGACCTGCACCGCGTGGTGCCCGTACTCGTGCCACACCACGTCGCCGTAGGCCGTGTTCCCGCACCCGCCGCCCGAACTGAAGAAGTTGATCGATGAGCCGTCGTAGTAGGCGTTGCAGGTGCCGCTCACCGCGACATTGACGCGGAATTCAGACTGCGTCTTGATCGTCGGGAAGTTCGCGTTGTACGACAGGAGCATGTCGCGCACCACGTTCGAGTTGTAGTACGCGTTCACCTCGGCGCGCCGCGTCTGGTTCGTGTTCGCGCTGTTGTGCAGGAAGTTCGTGGGACCCGGCGGCGTCACGGTGTTCGTGATCGTCGGCGCGTCGGAGCTCGGGCTGTAGACCCGGAACCAACGCCCGCGCACGCCCGACACCACCGACACCGCCGCCGACCCCGCGTTCGGGATCGTGAAGTTGCCGTTCACGTCCGCGTACGCCACCGTCGATCCGATCCACACCCGCGCGTACTGGAGGGGCAGCTGCACCTCCGTCGCGCAGTCCGCCGCCTTCTTGCCCGGCGTGATGATCCCGCTCACGTTGCCCGTCACATCCACGTGCGAAATCAGGCTCTCGCCGTACACCAGCTTGCCCGTCTTGGCGTCGGCCAGGAACAGGAACTTCGAATAGTTCTCGTCGCCCGCCTGCCCACGCGTGACCACGAACTTGAACGCCACGACCGGCTTCGACGCCTTGATCGTGTCCGTGCCCGCCCAGATCACCATGTCCTCGTCGCTCACGCTGTCGAAGCCCGGCACCCGCAGATCCGCCTGCTCCATCGCCTCGGTCACGTTCGGATTGTCCAGCGCCGCCTGATCGACCGTGAAATCGCCGAGCGGGATCAGCCCCGAACGCGCCAGCACCACCGGAAATCCGCTCTCCTCGCGAACCAAGAGGCGCAGGTCGCCGCGGAATACGTTGAGCCCCTGGCGCTGCTGCAGGAACGACACCAGCGTGAACTTCATCTTGCCCGTCTCGAGGTCGGGCATCATCTGACGCTCCGCCGCCCCGTCGCTGGCCAGCGAACCCGCCACCAGCTCGTCGACCGCCACGCCGAAAAGGCCGGCATTCTGCGCCACGAACGCGTCCGCCGCGCCCCGCGCGCTCGTGCCGGTCCCGAACGCCCTGCCATACACGCTCGTGATCCGGTCGCCGGTCCAATAGAACCGCGCCCCGTCGTGCTTGGCCAAGAACTGCTGGGCCGCCAAGGGCATGGGCATTTCGGGCATCTGCCCGGGATTGAGATTGCTGTTGCCAGCCAAAGCCGTCCCCGCCGTCAGAAGCAGGCACAGCACCGCCGAGGTCGTCGACCGCATGAAAACACTCCTCTGGTTACCAGAATCCCTCTGTCGGCACGCCGCGCACAGCGCCCGACGCCCATACCCATCGGCCGTCTCGCCGGGACAGGCCATCCGTCCCAGCCTAGCCGATTTCACCCGCCCGCGCCAAGCGATTTCTCGCCATCGGTGGCACGGATATCGGACGGCACGCCGCGCCGCCCGGTCTCAGGTGTTCGCGCTACGCAATACTACCGGTTCCGAACTTTTCCAGAATCGGCCCCATTTGCCCGTTGGCCCGCGCGTGAGTTCAACACCCCGCGTCAAACGACGCCGCGAACGCATCGTAATCATCCCCGTTCACATATCCGTCCCCGTCCACGTCCGCCGCCGCGTCCCCCGCGTCGAATGCCTCCGCGAACAGGTCATAGTCGTTCCCGTTCACAAACCCGTCGCGGTTGAAGTCTCCCGGGCAGGTTCCCTTGGGGATCATGTCCAGCGATCGCAACGCCGCATCCACGGTCCCCGTGTCCCACGCCGTCGAATCAATCTTCCCGCCGAACACATACAGCGGCGTCACGACTTTCCCCATCGGATCGGAGAACATCAGTCGATCCGTGGTCCCCAGCCCGGGCGCCACGATCTGCGCCCCCCCGATCTCATTCCCGCCCACCGACCCGCGCAGCCTTACCACCCCGGTCGATGCCTGGTACGTCAGGCCGCACAGGATCGGCGAGCCCTGCATCCAGTAGATGTTTGCAATCGAGGCGACGTTGTGCGCCTCGTACTGCCCGTCCACCCACGACCTGAGCCGCAGCGTCTTGTTCGTGGGGTCCGCCGTCACCACCGCCGCCCGCGTCCCGTCCTGGCTCACCAGCGAAAAAAGCGGGCGATCCTCGAGCTCGATCGAGAACGTGCCCCAGCTGTTCCAGGGCTCCATCGCCGCCACCAGCGCCGTGAAATCTCCCGTCGCCGAAGGCTCGAACTCGAGGCTCGTCCGCTCACCAGCGCCCGACACCCCCGCGTCGCCGGGGAACATCAGCGTCGATCCCTGATTCACCGACTCCAGCACCAAGTGGAAAGCGCACGGGTTGGCGAACGACCCCGTGCTCACCAGCAGTTCGATCCACGGCTTGGTCGCTTGCCCGCCCCAAGCCTCAACGTTCGTCGTCAGCGTGATCGGCACCCAGTCGCCCGAGCTGGGGATCTCAATCTGCGGCGCATACCCCGAGACCCGCGTGCTCCCGAACGTCCCGTTCATGTCCGTCGAGCGCAGCCGAAGCTTCAGCGACAACGACCCAGCCACGCCTTGCTCCGCCGCCGGCAGATTCCGCACCCATACCCGGAACGTCATCGTGCTCGTGCCCGTCGGCACGCTCGGCGCCAGCACGATCGATCCCAGGTATGACACCGCCGTCGTGTTGCTCGCCGGCGCGTTGATGAACAAGAACGCCGGCCCGTTCGCCGGCGGCTTTCCCGACGCCCCGTCCGGCAGCGTCACCGGAACCACCGTCACACCCGGCGCCGGATCACCCGCGCTCGCAAACGCCGACACAAGGTTCGTTCCGCCCGGCTCGATTACCAGCGGCCGCGCCAACCTCGTCGCCGGCAAGGGCGTCGATCGCACCCCAAGCCCAAGGTTCTGCCCCGCCGAACCCACCCACACCTTCCCGCCCGCGATCACCGCCCGCGTCTGCTCGTTCTCCCTGTGGGCCCACATCTGCCCCCAGTTCTCACCGTCCGGGCTGAAAAGTACCCGCTGGTTCAGCACGCGCTCCGGGTCAAGCTGGCTCGGCGACAGCTGCGCCACATACTCCGTGTCAGTCCCGTTCGCCCGCGACGCCTGCACATGAAACGAGAGAAACCGACCCGGCACCGCGCTCCCGTCCGTGTGCGTCGGCACGACCATCGTTCGTGTGATCCCGTAGGCCGAGCGATAGTCCAATTCGTCCGGGTCGCCCGACATGTCCGGCGTCAGCGCCATCGGCTGGTGAACCTCGTCCAAGCCCACCACGAACGTGCGGTCCGTCGGTCCCGGCGCGATGCCGATCCACTGATTGCCCGAGCGGCGCAGCTGCACCGGATCATCCGGGTTGCCCACGAACCCATGGACCAGCTTGGGCCCCGACCAGCCGGGGCCTCCCGCGTACCACTCGTACGAATCCGCCCTTGCCGCCGCGCCCGCGCGGTAGTTCGTCGCGTCGTCGATCGTCCATGTGTAATTGCAGTTGTTGAACAGCGAATCGCCCCGCGCCGCCAGCACCAGGAGACCCGCCGCCCCATACGCGCACAGCCCCGCCGCGTGCGCGTGGGTCACGTTCTGGTTGGGACGCGAAAACCGCCCGGGAAGCTCATACACCTTGTTCGCAACCCAGTCCGACGCGGTCGCGCCCGACCTCCGCACCGGCATCACGAAGTACAGCCCGCCGTCCTTCGACGGGAAGGCGCGATAATCCGCCGCCGCGATCCAGAACTCGGTCGGGGGTTCGCCGTTCCGCTCGCGCACCCACCACCCCGACAGCGCCCACCCCGCGCCGTACATGTAGTTGTTGTCGCTTCGCTCGCTCAACCGATCCGAGAGCGCGTGCCGGCGCCACCACAGGCTCTTGGCCCCGGGCAAGTTCGCCAGGTTGCACACCGCGATCCCGATCCGATTCAGCTGCCACACCCCGCTGGAGTTCTTCGTCGAGACGTTGCACAGCACGACCGCGAATCCGTGGCAGATCGTCGCGCTCCGTGGCGTCCACGCCTCGTTGGCGTTCGCGTCCACCGATTCCTTCAGCAAGTCCGGCGTGTTGCCCTTCGCCGCGCTCCCCACCACGTTGCACGAATACACCGCCCCGCCCACCGACCCCGTGTGAACCTCGAACTTCCCCTGCGTCGTGTTGTAGATGATCCACGCCGGCGTCGTGTTGTCCGCCAGCACCCCGCCCGCGTACGTGTGAATCCCCATCACCGGGTTCGTCGTCCCGGCCACCGTCGTGACGCTCGGCGCCCCGCACAGGAGCGTGCGCGTCGCAAACCGCGCGGAGCCGGCGGGCACCACCGCGCCGTCGATGTCGATCGAGGGCGACGCCCGCTCGAACGACCAGGTCAGCCCCGCGTCCGTCGTGGCGCCGTTGTCAAACCAGAACGATCGCACGCCCTGCGCTGTCGCGGAAACACCCGCAGAGAGCGCGAGCAGACACCCCAGGAATGCACACCGTTTCCTCGCCACCACGCCTCCCGCTCAGAACGCCCCACACGCCAAGCGCGACGCCCGGGTCTCCCCGAGCGCCGCGTGTATCTCCTAGCAGCCCGCGTCGAACGCTTCCGCGAACACGTCGAAGTCGTCGCCGTTCACGAAGCCGTCGTTGTTCACGTCGGCCCCAAGGTCGCCCGACTCGAACAGGTCCGCGAACACGTCGTAGTCGTCGCCGTTCACGAAGCCGTCGTTGTTCATGTCGGCGATGCTTTCAACGACCTCCACCATCGCCGCCGCCGCGCCGGACTGCCCGCACGAATTCTCCCAGCGCGCCAGGTACGTCGTCGTCACCGCGGGCGAGGCGATCACGAGGTTGTTCCCCGTGCCAACCAGCGAATTGTCCGACGCGTCGAACCACTTGAGCACCGAGCCCGACCCGCCGACCGCTGTCAGCGTGATCGTCCCCAGGTCCAGCTCGCAGAAGCCCGATCGATCTGGCGACGCGCTCGAGGGCGCCGTCGGCAGCGGATTGACCGTCAGCGTCACCGTCCCGCAGCTCGCCGAGACCGCGCCGTCGCTGGTCCGGCGCGCCCGCGCGTAGTACGTCGTCGTCGCCGACGGCCCGACCACGATCGGGCTCCCCGTCGCCACGAGCGTCGTCCCGCACCCGCCCGTGTACCAGTCCACCACCTCGCCCGAGCCCACCGTCGCCGAGAGCTGCGACGTGCCGCCCTGGCAGATCGTCGAGGGATTCGCCGCCACGTTGGTCGGGGTCGCCGGCGGCGACGCCGCCGACAGCGTGAAGTTCACGTTCGAGATGTCAAAGAAGATGTTGCCCACCGCCCGCACACGGATGCGCGCCTGCGTGCTCGAGACGTTCGGGAGCGTCACGCTCTGCGAGCCGTCGTTGGGCGTGCTGCTCAGCAGCACCGTCGGCCAGGTGTTCCCGCCGTCCGTCGAGAGCTCGATCATCACGTTCGCGCAGTTCACCGGCGCCGCCGACGTGTTCGCCACGTTCCACGTCACCGTCTGAACGCCCGACCAGTTCACCGCCGTGTTCGGCGCCGTCACCAGGAACGGCCCGGCGGTGTTCGTCGTCGTGATCACCATGTTGTCCACGCCCGTCCCGCCCGCGCCCGCCACGTTGTCACGCACCGTCAGGCGCATGTTGATCGTGCGGCTCGTGGTCGGCAGCACCTCGCCCGCCGCCACCGTGTTCGCCAGCAGGTTCGACAAGCGCGGGATCAGCCGCACCGGATTGGTCGTCGGGCTCCACGAGCGGAAAATCGGGCTCGTCCCGTTGTCCGTGAACGTGTTGAGCGCCGCCCCAAGGTCGCGCTCCTCCCAGCAATACGACACCGCGTTCCCGTCCCCGTCGCTCCCCGTGCCCGTCAGCATGATCGGCGTCGAGATCGGGATCGTGTAGTCCGCGCCCGCGTTGGCCGTGGGCGTGTTGTTCCCCGTCGCCACCTCCGTGTCGCACGTCCGGTTCGACAGGTGGGCCGCCATCTCGTCCAGGCTCTTGTGAACGAAATACGCGTCCGAGTGCGCCTGCAGGTTCATCGTCCCGCAGATCCCCGCGTACCCCATGATCGTCGAAGCGCTCCCCGGCTCATACGCCGCGCCCGACGCCCGGTTGCCGCTGCACGACCCGCTCGTCGAGTTGAACGTGTGGTTCGCCCCGCACTGGTGCCCCATCTCGTGCGCCACGTAGTCGATGTAGAACGCGTCGCCGGTCGGCGTCGGCAGCCCCGTCACGCCGCCGGCCTTGTTCGCCGTGCACAGCACGCCCAGGTACGCCACCCCGCCGCCGCCCGTCGAATAGACGTGCCCGATGTCGTAATTGGCGCTCCCGATCACCGCGTTGCAGTTGGTGATGTTCTCACCCAGCATCGACCCGCCGTTGTTGTTCGTGTACGGGTCCGTCGCCCCGTTGATGTACACCAGATTGATGTTGTTCGCGACAAGGATGAACCGCACCGCGATGTCGTTCTCATACACCCCCGTCACGCGGTTCACCGCCGTCACGATCGCCGCCTGGGCCTTGTTCTTCTTGACCGTGTCCGTGTCGCTGGCGACGAAGAACTTCGCCGCGTACTCGCCCGTGCACGCCTGCGCGAGCGCAAACTCGCGCCGCGTCACCGCCGCCCGCGTCGAGAACCCCGCCGCCGCCCGGTCCGTCGGCGACTTGCCCTTCAGGTCGCACGCCCACTCCGCCTCGTGCTGATTCGTCAGGTCGCTCTTCCAATAGCTCACCGAATACGCCGCCTCGCCCTTGGTGTACGGATCGACCCAGTACGACCCCGCCGGCGTGAGCACCTGAGCCCGCAGCCCGTGCACCGTCAGGTCAAAGCGGGCCGTCGCCGCCGGATCATCGATCCCCTGGCCCAGGTACGTCTTCATGTCCGGGCACAGAACCTCGAACCCCGCCTCATACACCGGCGACTCCACCGCCGAGAATCGCGCAAACGTCCCGTCGGGCTTGGGAATCGTCACGACGACCGGATGGACCGCCTCGGGCGTATCCTCGCGCGGCGCGCCGGCCAGAATCTGCCGCATCACCGCCTCGTCCAGCATCACCGCGTGATACGCGTTCGGGCGAACCCACGCCTCGCCCGCCTCGACCTGCCCCGGAAACTCCGCCAGGCTCAGCCACGCGCCGTCGAACGACATCCCGTCGCCCACCACCTCGCGCGCCTGGCCAAACGCGCCGGCGCACACCGTCAGCATCGCCGCCGCCACGCCCCATCCGCTCAACATCCGTCCGCTCTTGCGTTTCATGCCCAACTCTCTCGCAATAGAGGGCGCACTCCGCCCGCCAGAAATCGCACCGCCGGCCGCGCCGGCAGCGACACCCACAAGCGTCCAGACAGGCTCCAACCCGCCAAGACTCCACCAGACTATCGGTAATTCCACCCCGGCGATAGCCCTTCTGAGCCCTCGCCACTCGGCTCTTTCCCTCACGGGGCCGAAAACTCCGCCGCCTCGCCCGCCAGCACGCGCCAAACGTCACGAACCACCGAGCTCATATTCTCTTGCGCCGCCCGCGTACACGCCGCCAGGTGCGCCGCTAGGTACGCGTTCGGAAGCCCCAGCAGCGGATATTCCTCACCAAACGGCTCCGGTTCATGCACGTCCAGGATCGCCCGCGCACCCGGGTTCCCGCGCAGGAACGCCGCCAGCGCCGCCGCCTCTACCACAAATCCGCGGCTCGTGTTCACGATCGTCACGTCCCGCTTCATCCTCCCCAGCCACTCCGCCGTCACCAGCCCGCGATTGCCCGCCCGCCCGTCCACGTGGATCGTCAGAACATCCGCGCTCGCCAGCAGTTCATCCCGCGAGACCGGCCGCGCCCCGTTCCGCACCGCCTCGGGCATTTCCAGCAAGTCGTGGAAGATCACGTTCATGTCCAGCGCCCGCGCCCACCGCGCCACCCGCTTCCCGATCCGACCCAGCCCCAGAATCCCCAGCGTCAGCTCCGACAACTGCCGCGGCGCGATCAGCTCCTTCCGCACGCCGCTCCAGTCCGCCCGCGAAAGCACGCTCTCCACAAACGCCCGCGGCCTGAACGCATCCAGCACCAACGCCAGCACATACTCACTCACCGCCACCGTGTTCGCGTCCGGCGTGTACACCACCTCCACACCCCGCGCCCTGCACGCGCCGACGTCGATCGAGTCCAGCCCGACCCCCGCGCGACCCACAACCTTCAGCCGCGGCCCCTTGCCCAGCAGTTCCGCCGTCACCTTCGTATACGTCCGCACGATCAGCGCGTCGGCCCGCCCGAGCGCCTCGTCAAACGCCGCACCCGCGTCAAAACGCACGCATTCGACCAGCGCCCGCTCGCGCAACCACGCCAACGCCCCCGCCGAAAGTTCCTCGCTCACCACGACCCGCGGCACGCCACTCCCCGCATTCGCCGCCGACGTCGCTGTCGCCATCACTTGGCCTCTGTTTCAATCGTTTGCCCGACCGCGAGGGAGGGCGCTTCTCGCCGTGACTTCGTCACCCGGCTTCGGCGCCTCTCGCGCTTGCGTCTTCTTTTCGGCGTTCCGAATGCCGAATCACGAATGCCGAATGCCGCGTCTGTTCTTCACTTCGTCGCCCCGTCGCTTCTTCAGTCCACCGGCATATCCGCCCCGCGCGACCCGTCGCCCGATCCGTCGCCTGTGCTCTCCGCGCCGTCCCCTTCAAACACCGCAGGTTCGATCACGCACGACATCGACCCCGCCGAGCGCTGCAGCATCGCGTCCGCGCCCCACGAATGCACCTGCTCACGCTTCAGCTCCGCGTGCTCCTTGTGCGTCGTCAAGAGCACCGCGCGCCCCTGCGTGTCCACCTTGGTCGCAAGCTCCAGCGCCCGCGCCTTGCTCACGCGAAACAGCGTCGTCAGCATGCGGATCACATATTCGTATGTATGGTCGTCGTCGTCGAGCAGCACGACGTTCCACCACTGCGGCGGCTTGGGCTTCTCCTCGCGCCGCTCCCGCGTCGCGACCGTCGGCCTCACGCCCTCATTCCCGGGTTGTTTCACTTCCTTGCTCACATCAAATCCTACGCACGAGTTCCATCGCTTCTCTTCCCTTCACGACTCACCACACACCACTCCCGATTCCCCATTCCCCTCTTCACTCCGTCTCTGCGTCTCTTCGTCTCTGCGTCTCTTCCCCACCAAACGAACGCTCCGCCACGTCGATCGCCCGAGCCAAGGCCGCGCTCTTGTTCACAGTCTCTTGATACTCCGGCCCCGCCTCCGAGTCCGCCACGATCCCACCCGACGCCTGCAGGTGATACGTCCACGCGCCGTCCTTCTTCAGCCCGTGCGGCACGACCATCGTCCGCAGCGTCAGCGCGATGTCCATCTGCCCGTCCAGCCCCACGCACCCCATCCCGCCGCCGTACGCCCCGCGCTTGATCGGCTCCAGCTCGTCGATGATCTGCATCGCGCGAACCTTCGGCGCGCCCGAGATCGTCCCCACCGGCAGCGCCGCCGCCAGCGCGTCCCACGCGTCCAGCCCCGCCCGCAATTCCCCCGTCACCGTCGAGCTGATGTGCATCACGTGGCTGTACCGCTCGATCTCCATGATCGCGTCGAGCCGGATCGTCCCCGCCCGCGCCACCACGCCGACGTCATTCCTCCCGAGGTCCACGAGCATGATGTGCTCGGCGCGTTCCTTCGGGTCCGCGAGCAGTTCCTGCTCCAGCGCCGCGTCCTCCTCGGGCGTCATGCCGCGTTTCCTCGTTCCCGCCAGCGGCCTGTTCGTCACGATCAACCCGCCGCCCGCGCTCCTTCTCACCCGGCACAGAATCTCAGGGCTCGACGCCACCAGGATGCACCCCGACGCCTGCAGGTACACCATGTACGGGCTCGGGTTCACCGCCCGCAGCGCCCGGTACACATCAAACGGGTCGGCCTTGCTCACCCGCTCGAACCGCTGCCCCAGCACCACCTGGAAGATGTCGCCCGCGCGGATGTACTCCTTCGCCCGCGACACCATCGACGCGTGCTCCTCGCGCGTCATGTTGCTCGAAAGGGCCGCCCCCGCGCCCGTCTCGGGCTCGTACACGCCCGCGGGCAAGGGCTTGCTGTGCCGCTGGATGTCGTCGATCCGCCGCGCCAGCTTCGCCGCCGCGCGATCAAACGCCTCGCCCGCGTCCGCGCCCGGCTCCACCATCGCCAGCTGAATCACCCACACCAGCTTGTCCACGTGGTCGAACACCACCACGCCGTCATAGAAGGCAAAGTCCAGGTCCGGCAGCCCGCGATCATCCCGCGGCACGTTCGACAGCTTCTCCGGCTCCGCCAGGCGCACCGTGTCATATCCCGCGTACCCGACCCACCCACCCAGAAACGCCGTCGGCAGCGCGTCACGCCGATTCGCCGGCGCCACCGCGCGCAGCTCGAACTCGCCCGCGATCGCCCGGCACACCGCCAGCGGATTCTCCCGCACCACGCCGGATCGATCGTTCCTCGCGTGCCGGAAATCGCGCACCGTCGTCGTGGGCGTGTTCCCCGCGCCGATCTTGGCCGTCACATGAAGGATCGGCTGCGCGCCCAGGATCGAATATCGCCCCTGCCGCTCGCCCCCCTCGACCGATTCCAGCAGGAACGACGGCGCGCTGCGCTCATCGCCCGCGACCAAGCGCCGATACGCCAGTACCGGTGTCAGCTGGTCCGCCAGCAGCCGCGTCGCCAACGGCACCGCCAGCGTCCTGGCGCTCCCCGATCCAACCTCCGCGATAAAACGCTCACGAGTCAGCATCGGGAGAGACTGTAGGAACCGAGCATCTCCGCCCCATGCCCGGAAGTCTTGAACCTCGCCTCCCCATTCCCCTCTTCTCCGCGTTCCTCTCTCGTGCCGAGTGCCTTTCTTCGCCCTATCACCGCTTTGGTGCGCAAAATCGCGGTGATGCGCCGCCGATCAGGAACTTGCCCGCGTCCCGCGAGTACGCTCTCGGGAATGACCATGCGACCAATCTTCACCCAGGCCGCCCTTGGCCTCTTGGCCCTCCTGGCGGCACTTGCGTTTGTGCCCGTTCCTGTACAGGCCCAACAACAACCCCAACCCCCCGCCCAATCTCCCGCCCAGCCGCCAGCCCAGCCGTCGGAGAACCCCGGGCGAACCCTCGAATCACTCCCCCCGCCCGTGCGTTTGGGTGTGCGTTCCGACCTGCTCCGTCGCCAGCGTCCTGTTGTTCCCGTGCTCGTTCTGGTCACGGACGAAGCGTCCTATATAGAAGCCATCGCCGCCTGGTCGCCGCGCGCTATTTACCCCGTTCTCTTCGACGACGGGCAACTCGCGACCCGCGAGAACATCGCCCGCTTCGTCCGCGCCTTCAAGCCCGACAAGATCGTCCGCTGGAAGGCTGGCGCGCCCGACCCCGCCGCGCCCGTGCAACGCACCGCGCGAGTTGATGCCGCGCTCCGGCGCTCGTGGGGCGCGCCGCCCGCCATTACGCAGACCGAAATGGTGAATGCGTGGCGTCAGATGGGGCTCATCGCGCCGGGCGTGGTCGTCGCCGACGAGAACGATCCCGCCTGGACCGCCGCTCTCGCGCTCGCCGCCGCCCGCGCGCAGCTCATAGCCTGGGTCGACGTGCGCAACGCCATCAACGACGCCATGCGCCCCGACGAGGCCCGCGACTACGCCCAGAAGATCGAGGGTGTGCTCGAGCGTTCCGGCCTTGCGTGGCGCGCCCTGGGGGACAACCTCGACGCCATCACGATCTGCCAGAACGCGCCGCCCAAGGTTCTCGCCACGCAGGGCACGCCCCCGCCCGGCGATCCCCGCCGCCAGCCCGCGAAACAGGGCGACGTCTTCGCCACCACCGACTACATCGGGCGTCACGACCCCGAAGGCTCCGCCGAGCGGTACGCCTGGACCTCGCAGATCTTCGGGAGCGAGGCCCAGGCCTCCTACCGCGCCATGTCCGCGATCTTCACCATGCCCGATCGCGCCTGGCTGTTCGACGGCTACGAAGACAAGCAGCCCTGGAACGCCTGGGACGCCACCCGCGCCGGCGACATCCTGAAAACCGCCAAGTTCACCGTCACCGTCGACGACACACCGCAGCAGTCGCGCGACGACTGGCGCACCCGAGCCTCTAAGCCGCTCGATGCCGCCCTCATCTTCATCAACAGCAGCGGCAACTGCGACTTCTTCAATCTCCAGCCGGGCGTGGGCAAGCCCGGCGACACCCCCATGCTCCTGCGTCCGGCCGCCATCCACATCGTTCACTCATGGTCCGCCCAGTACCCCGCCGGTCGCGAGACCGTCTGCGGGCGATGGCAAGCCAGCGGCGCGTTCGCCTACTTCGGCTCGGTCCAGGAGCCCTACCTCGGCGCGTTCCTTCCCACGCCCGCCATCGCCGAGCGTCTGCTCGCCGGCGCGCCCTGGTCCGCGGCCTGCCGCATCGACAACTACCCGACCTGGCGCTTGAACAGTTTCGGCGATCCGCTCTTCACGCTCGGCGAGCCCGCGCCGCGCCTCACCGCCGACAAGCTCCCGCTCTCCAACACCACCGACGTCGCCGACGACACCCGCGCCGCGCTCACCTCCAAGAACATCGCGCTGGGATTGCGGGGGCTGACGCTGCAGGCCCGCGACGACGACGCGGCGCGCCTTGCGCTCGCCGCCCTCGGCAAGCCCGAGACGGTCGACGCGAGCGTGGCGATGGAGGCGATCCTTCCGCTCTTCCGCGCCGGCAACTCCGACGGCGTGCGCCGCGCCTTTGAAAAGCTCGACCCAAATGCCGCCAAGGACCCGCTGCTCCGCGACGCGCTCTGGCTGGTGTCGATCCCCGACCTGCGCAACGCGCCCGCGCGCGAGCTGCTCCTCCTCCTCATGGACAACCTGCGCGTGGGTCAGGAAGCCCAGGACGTCAAGGACCTCTTCGATCCCTGGGTCCGCGTCTTTGGTAAGGCCGACGCGCTGGCCCGACTCGAGAACGCCGCGGGTTCCGTCAAGGACCAGCGTCAGGCGGGCGAGATCCGCGAGTTCGTGACCTCGAAGCACTGAAGGACTCTGCCCTGATCGCGCCGCCTTCATCGGGCTCGATTCGTGCGCTCCCCTCCAGCGCCGTCGCGATCCACGCTCGCCCTTGCTTGGCCGATTCCCACGCCGAATCGCGCGCCACGTGCGCCGGGTCGGTCTGGATCACCACCCGCGCGCCCGATCGCTTCACCAGCTCCTTGCACTCGCGCCACACGCCCAGCGCGTGCGGCAGTTCCAGCACGTCCGCGCCCAGGTCCGCGTTGGAATCGAGCAACGCGCGCAGCTCGGGGCGCGTGAGCCCCGTTGCCAGCAGCACGCGCGTGCCGCCGAACCTGAATCGCACCGCGGCGCCGTCGCCGAGTTGCTCCCACGCGAGCGGGTCACGGGCGTCGATCCCCGACGCGATCCCCGTGGTGCGCACCAGGGTCGGCAGCGGTGTCGTTTCTTCCTTCATGGACCGCTCGCAAAGTTCCGACGCCGCCCATGACTCAACCCTTCCCTGTCTCCAGAGTGCGTGGACCGCGCCGGCGTGCTCAAGATCGGGTCGCGCGACGATCACAAACTCCGCGGTCTCGACGCCGGTCGCCACCATCGCGCGCTCGATCGTTCGTGTGCCGCTCCACGCCTCGCCCGCGCCGGCGTTGAAGAGCACGCTCCGCCCGTCCAGTCTCAGGATCGTGCACACGCCCTCGCGGAGCGCGAGCGTCTGCACGCTCCAGCGATCCCTCTGTGTGTTCTCGAACGCTTCATCACCTCCCCAGCCGCCGGTCCCGCCCCGCGCGATCACGCTGCCCGCCGCGCCCCAGGCGAGGACCAACAGCGCCGCGGCCCAGGTGCGGGGCGACCTCCAGCG
>JABWBC010000043.1 GCA_013360695.1 Phycisphaerales bacterium | reverse complement strand
AAATCGGGGTGGGCGGATTCGAACCGCCGACCTTTTGACCCCCAGTCAAACGCGCTAACCAAGCTGCGCTACACCCCGTGCGGCCGGATGTCTCCCCGGCCAGAAAGGGACAGTAGGCCACGACGCCCCCACTGTCCAAATCCCACGGGTCGCGCCAGCTCCTCCACCACACCCGTTCGGCCGACTTTCCCTTTGCCCCGATATCCTCCCAGCATGGCCTCACTCCTGATCACCGGCGGGCGCGTCCTCGATCCCTCCTCGGGCCGCGATGAATTCGCCGATGTCGCGATCCGCGACGGCCAGGTCGCCGACATCGCCAAGAACCTCCCGCGATCGCCCGCCGACAGCGTCATCGACGCCACCGGCTGCCTGGTCACGCCCGGCCTGATCGATCCCCACGTGCATCTGCGCGAGCCCGGGCATGAGCACAAGGAGACGATCGCGACCGGCTCGCACGCCGCGGCCGTGGGCGGCTTCACCACCGTCTGCTGCATGCCCAACACCAGCCCGGCGCTCGACAGCCCGGAGCTGGTCCGCTTCGTGTATGACCGCGCTGCGTTGGCGTCGTGCCGCGTGTATCCCGTCGCCGCCGCGACCAAGGGCCGCAAAGGCGAAGAGTTGACGGAAGTCCTGCTGCTCGCCGAGGCTGGCGCCGTGGCGTTCAGCGACGACGGCGATTGCGTGCCGACCGCGGGGATGATGAGCCGCGTGCTCTCGGCCGTGAAGCAGACCGGTCGCGCCTTCATGCAGCACTGCCAGGACCCGACGATGACGCGCGGCAGCTCCATGCACGCCGGCGCGATCTCGCAGCGCCTCGGGCTCATCGGCTGGCCCCGCGTCGCCGAAGAGGTCATCATCGAGCGCGACATCCGCATCAACCGCGGCGTCGGCGCCCGCTATCACGTGCAGCACATCTCGTCGGGCGAGTCGGTCGACATCGTGCGGCGTGCCCGGGCCGCGGGACAGCCTGTCACCGCCGAGGCCAGCCCGCACCATCTCCTGCTGACGCACGAGGCGTGCGACCACTACAACACGCTCGCCAAGGTGAATCCTCCTCTCCGAGAGAAGTCCGACATGGACGCGATCGTGAAGGGCGTGGCCGACGGCACGATCACCGTGCTCGCGACCGACCACGCGCCGCACAGCGCCGATGAAAAGGCCCTGCCGTTTGAGGAAGCGCCGATGGGCCTCGTGGGCGTTGAGTTGGCGCTCGCGCTCTACGCCGAGGCGCTGGTGCATTCAGGCGCGATCACGTGGAATCGGCTGATCGAACTGCTCACCATCGAGCCCGCGCGCCTCTGCAACCTCGATCGTGACGGCCTCGGCTCGTTGCGCATCGGCGGCCCGGCGGATGTCACGCTCATCAACCCCGACCTCGCCTGGACGATCTCGAACGCGGCCCTGGTGGGCAAATCGAAGAACTCGCCGTTCGATGGCCGGGCCGCGCGCGGCCGCGCGGTCGCGACGATCTGCCGCGGGAAGGTCACGCACCGGGTGGGCGTGTGAGCGCCGAACCCGGCCCATCGCAAGGCCCGAGCACTTCCTCGCCGACGCGATCGTTCCTCTCTCGCAATCTCCTCCTCGTCGGCCTTGCCAGCCTGCTCACCGACATGAGCACGGAGATGGTGTACCCGATCCTCCCGCTGTTTCTGACCGCGACGCTCGGCGCTTCGCCGCGTGTGCTTGGATTGATCGAGGGGATCGTCGAGGCGACCGCGAGCCTGACGCGCGTGATGTCGGGCTGGATCAGCGACGTGATGGGGAAGCGCAAGCCCTTCGCCGTCGGCGGCTATGCGCTCAGCGTTCTGGGCAAACTTTCGCTGTATCTTGCGGCGAGCTGGCCGCTGGTGCTGGGCGGGCGTGTGCTCGATCGCTTCGGCAAGGGAATCCGCACCGCGCCGCGCGATGCGCTG
Organism: Phycisphaerales bacterium; assembly: GCA_013360695.1. Classification (GTDB taxonomy): domain Bacteria; phylum Planctomycetota; class Phycisphaerae; order Phycisphaerales; family UBA1924; genus JABWBC01. The sequence continues at coordinate 23,074 of JABWBC010000043.1, read as the reverse complement.
CTCGCCGAAAGCGTGCCGGAGAACCAGCGTGGCCGGGCCTTTGGCTTCCACAAGGCGATGGACACGCTGGGCGCGGTGCTCGGCGTGATCTGTGCGTACCTTCTCATCCGCGCCGGGCAGTCGGAGCTTCGCACCGTGCTCGTCTGGTCGCTCGCGCCCGCGGCCCTCGCGGTCGTCGTTCTCTGCTTCCTCCGCGAGACAGGCCAGGGACGCCACGCGGCCTCGAAACGCCCGCGCGTCAAGCTCTCCGACGCCTGGCATCGCGCGCCGTCGCGCCTTCGCCTCTTCTATCTCATCGTCTTTCTCTTTGCGCTCGGCGGCTCGAGCAACCAGTTCCTGCTCCTCCGCGCCCGCGGCATGGGCTTTTCCGATGCCGACACGATCCTGCTCTATCTCGTCTACAACCTCACCTACCTCGTGTTCTCGTACCCCGCGGGCAAGCTCTCGGATCGCATCGGGCGTGCGCCGCTGCTCATCGCGGGCTATTTCATCTATGCCGTGTCCTACGCCGGATTCGCGCTCGTTGATCACTTGCCCGCGTCGAGCACGAGCATCTGGCTGCTCTTTGCGATCTACGGCTGTTACATCGGGCTGACGGACGGCGTTGAAAAGGCCCTCGTCTCCGACATGTCGCCGAGCGACGCCCGCGCCACGTTCCTTGGGCTGCACGCCACCATTACCGCGCTCGGCCTCTTCCCTGCCTCGCTCATCGCGGGCTGGCTCTACGACTCGGTCTCGCCGTCGGCGGCATTCATGTTCGGGAGCGCGTGCGCGCTGGTGGCGGGTGTGCTCGCGGTCGTGTTCCTTCGTCAGCCGCGCGGCGCGGCGTAGTTCTCCGTGGCGTTCGCAATCTGTATTTATCGACCGATCGATGTCTTGAATTGCAAAACTCGGGCGACCTCGCGTCATGCGGCCTCCTCGCTTTTCCACAGTGATTGTGCGGGGTTTTTGAGCGACAATTCCCGCAAGGACTAGAAGATCGCCCGATCAACTTCTACGCTTGCGCGTCGGGCGATGCACCGCATCCGCTCGCGATTCGCACCAATCTCACGGAAGTGAAGCCATGACCATTCGCATCGGAATCAACGGTTTCGGTCGCATCGGCCGCCTCGTCTATCGCATGGCCGCGGAAGACCCCTCGCTCGAGATTGTCGCGGTCAACGACCTCGTGCCCGCCGACAACCTCGCGTATCTCCTCAAGTACGACACCATGCACGGGCGTTTCCAGATCGCCGGCAAGCCCGTCTCCGTTTCGGCCACGGAAAACTCGTTCACCGCCAACGGCAAAACCACCAAGACCATGGCCGAGAAGGACCCCGCGAAACTTCCGTGGAAGGACCTGGGCGTTCACTACGTGCTCGAGTCGACCGGCCTCTTCACCGACTTTGAGAAGGCGGGCCTGCACCTCCAGGCCGGCGCCAAGCGAGCGATCATCAGCGCCCCCACCAAGGCCGAGCCCGCGCAGGTTCCCACGCTCGTGATGGGCGTCAACCACGAACTCTTCGACGCGTCGAAGCACACCGTCGTCAGCAACGCGTCCTGCACCACCAACTGCCTCGCCCCGGTGACCAAGGTCATCGTCGACACCTTCGGCTTCGAAGAAGGCCTGATGACGACCATCCACGCCGCCACCGCGACCCAGCCGACGCAGGACGGCCCGTCGAAGAAGGACTGGCGCGGCGGGCGCAACGCCTATCAGAACATCATCCCCGCCAGCACCGGCGCCGCCAAGGCGGTCGCCCTGGCGATCCCCGCGGTCAAGGGCAAGCTGACGGGCATGGCGTTCCGCGTGCCGACGGCCGATGTTTCCGCCGTCGATCTGACGTTCAAGACGTCGAAGGACACGTCGCTTGCCGAGATCAACGCCGCGATGAAGGCCGCCAGCGAGGGGACTATGAAGGGCGTGCTGGGCTATACCGACGAGGAGGTCGTCTCGAGCGACTTCATCGGCGACCGGCGCAGCTCGATCTTCGACGCCAAGGCCGGGATCGAACTGAACAAGCGGTTCTTCAAGATCGTGACGTGGTACGACAACGAGGCCGGCTACGCCGCCCGCTGCATCGACCTCATCCGCTACATCGCGGGCAAGGATGGGCTGAAGTAGACCGGCGCGTCTCCGCGAGCTTGATCGAGAGCGGACGCTCGAACTCCATCGAAGCCGTTCGGCGACCGCGCCGGGCGGCTTTTTTCCTGCGCTCACTTCAATCGCGCCGGATCGTCCGGAGCGTCCGGTAGCTCGCACAATCCTGCGCGAATCGCGACGCGCACCAGGTCGGCGGCCCGGCTGAATCCCAGCTTTGCGCCGATCGCCTTGCGGTGCCCTTCGACGGTCCGCACGCTGCGGTGCAGACGCGCCGCGATTTCCGCGCTGCTCAACCCTTCGCCCACCAGCTTGAGCACGTCCAGTTCTCGCTCCGACAGCACGCCCAGCACACCCGGGTCCTGCACGCGCGGAGTCTTCAGTATCGCGCCCGCGGGAACCAGGTCTCTGATCCGCTCGCCCGCCCGCAGCCGGCGCGCGACAAGCACCGCGGCGTCCGAATCCGCCCCGCCGAGCGGACGGATCGCCACTCGCTGGCGCAGCCCGCGCAGCACGCTTTCATAGATGATGGTCCGCCGGGTCCGCAGTGACTCGCGCACCATCTCAACGCGCTCGTCCGCGAACTCCTCGCGGAGGATGTCGCGAAGGTGCCGCCCGATCGGGTCGAGCTCGGCCCCGCTGGCGCTGGGGTTGCGGATCGAGAGATGCCACTCGTAGTCGATCAGCGTCCGTTCATTAGCCCACATGAGCCGCCCGTCTCGGCCGACGATCGATACCGAGCAGCCCGCGTCGACGCTCAGCATTTCCCACAAGGCCTCGGCCTGCCGGGAAAGCACGTCACGAATGGCGCTGGGAAGTTCCGGGTACACGCGATGGTCCTGGTTTGAGGGGCATGGTACCCGGCGGAAATTGGTGCGGACACCCCTTCGCGTAGTACTACGCGATCCGCCACTTCCTCACGCGGAACGAGCATCCGACTCCGGATCACGGCGAATCCAGTCACGCGGCCTCACCCCCGGAGCGTGTCCGGGGACACCGCGGCGGAGACGATACATGCGCATGCAACGGATCATTCAGACGACGACGGTGACGGCGTGCCTGCTGGGAGCGGGCGGCGCGTCGGCCCAGAACATGGCACCCGCTGTTCTTCTGGACCCCCAGGCCACCCAAGTAGACGCGGGCTACGGCACGACCCTCGCACTCACATCCTTCGGCGCGGCCATCGGGTCGGTCGCCGACAACCGAGTCTGGGTTTACCCTCGCTACAGGTCCGGCTTTGGCGACCCGATCATCGTGACCGATCCGTTTGGACGCAACAAGGGCCTCGGTGCTTCGGTCGCGATGCACGGCTCAACCCTCGTCGCCGGCGCCCCGTTCATGGACCCATGCTCGGGCGGCGACGGACCCGCGAGCAGCGGTGTTCTCATCGCCTACGACTTCAGCGCCCAACGCGGCGCGCCTCAGCAGCTCACCCACCCGGGGCAGGATCGACTCGACGCCTTCGGCTGCTCGGTCGACATCGACGCCGACACCATCATCGCCGGCGCTAAATACGACAACACCTCCGGCCACTCGGCCGGCACCGCGTGGACGTTCCGCAACATCAACGGGCAGTGGACACGCGAGGCCCAGCTCGTGGGCACCGATGCCCACACGGGAGACCTTGCCGGGTGGAGCGTGGCCGTCAAGGGAAATGTGGCCGTTGTCGGCGCTCCCTTCGCCAACACGACATTCGTCGGCGCCGGCGTCGCAAGGGTCTTTGAGCGTGCGGCCTCGGGCTGGACCCACATCGCCACCCTTCATTCACCCACGCCCATGTCCAACGGCGCCTTCGGTGTCGCGGTCGCTACCGACGGCACACGCGTGGTTGTCGGCGAAACCCGCGGCAACCGTGCCTTCGTCTATCTGCGGACTCAGAGCGGCTGGCAACTCGAGCAACGCCTGACCCCCTCCAGGGGCGGCGGAGAATTCGGCGCGAAAATCCAGATCGACGGCGGACGCCTGTTCATCGGCGCGCCCGTGTCGAATGCGGTCGAATCCTTCGCCCTTGCTAACGGTCAGTGGACGCGCGTGCAGCGGATAACGTCCAGTTACGGCACGGGTGGCGCGCAGTTCGGCAGCGCGCTGGCGCTCCACGGGCGCGAACTGCTCGTGGGCGCTCGCTTCGCCGGACCCGACGGCATGGCGATGCTGATGAAGCAGGCCCCCGGATCGGACGGTTCCTTCGGCGGGCCTACTTCACCCGGTACGCCATCGACGGCCAGGCGGTGAGTCTCTCGCGCGCCGGCCGTGCTGATAGTCCTCGCTGAGTCATCGAAACGAGGTCCGCGCCGCGACGGCGCGGACCTCGTTCGTTCCCTTCCTGACCTTCCTTCCTCAATTCCCCTTTGTTTTCCGCTCTCCTATGCTCTCCCCCAACACGGAGGGCTTCATGTCTCAACCGCATCGCCTGTGTGTCTTCTGCGGCGCCAGCATGGGCGCTCGGCCCGAGTACGAATCCGCGGCCCGCGAGCTGGGTGGAATCCTCGCCGATCGCGGCATCACCCTCGTGTATGGCGGCGGGAACGCCGGCCTGATGGGCGCCGTCGCCAACGGCGCGCTGGCCAAGGGCGGCAAGGTCATCGGCGTGATCACGCGATTCCTCAAGGGGCGCGAACTTGCCCACGAGGGAATCACCGAGCTCCGCGTTACTGAGACCATGCACGAACGCAAGGCGATGATGGCCACGCTCGCAGACGCCTTTGTCGCGCTCCCGGGCGGCTACGGCACGTTCGACGAGTTCTTTGAGATCATGGCCTGGGCCCAACTCGGCATCCACTCCAAGCCCGTCGGGCTCCTTAACACCGCAGGCTACTACGACTCCCTCATCACCTTCCTCGACCACGCCGACCGCGAGTCGTTCCTGCGTCTCAAGCACCGGAGCGGCATCGCGTTCCACGCCGAGGCGGCGGAGCTGCTCGATCAGCTCGCGTCGCGGGCGATCGCGGTGAAGTGAGCCAAGCTACGAGGCGGCGTGGGCGCAAGTCCGAAGTGGGCGGCACGCGAAAGCCCGAAGCACGGACCCGAAGTCGGGTCCGTGGCACGTGTGGCCAACCGGTTGGACAGGCCGCCCGGAGCCCGGTCCTGGCCGACGTATTCACTTGTCAAAGACGCCGGGGTTGCGCCTCGGGCGAACTCGTCCGAGGCCTGGCCCAGGTGAGGGCGCGGGGTACGCACGCGCTCTCCACACAGGGGGCGGACGGACACTTTGGTGCGCACCAAGGCGGTGGTAAGTAGGCACTAGCCTCTCGGCACTTGGCACGAGGAAGGAACGTAAGACAAGGACGAGGATGGGGTTACGCGAGCGGAGAAATCGCGCAAAGATTTTTTTCAGGAATCTGAAAAGTAGGGAAAAAGACGGACACTTTGGTGCGCACAGACGCGGTGATAAGCGGGTACTAACTGTGGGAAACCCGCGGGCCTCCGGGCGGACTGCTCACACCAGCTTCAGGGCGTAGAAGATCGCGGTAAAGACGAGGTCCGCGAGGATGACGGCGACGACGCTCTGGACGACGGTGCCGGTGGTGGCCTTGCCGACGCCCGCGGCGCCGCCCACGACCTTGAGCCCGTTGCCGCAGGCGATGAGACCGATGAGCAGGCCGAACACGCCGCCCTTGCCGACACCGGTGAGGAAGTCGACGAGCTTGGCCTGGTCGAGGGTGTTCTGCTTGTAGGTCGCCCAGGGGATATCGAGGATGGTGATCGAGACGATGGCGGACATGCCGATCGCGACCAGGTCGGCGAGCACGGCGAGCACGAGCATGGCCAGAACGCTGGCGATGACGCGTGGGACGACGAGAAAGCGCACCGGGCTCAGGGCCATCGCCTCGAGCGCCTCGACCTCTTCCGAGACGACCATGGTTCCGATCTCGGCGGCGATGGACGCGCCGGCGAAGCCCGTCAGCACGATGGCGGCGATGAGCGGACCGAGTTCGCGGAGGACGGCGACGCTCACGATGTTGGCGACCAGTTCCTTCTGCCCGAACTCGTCGAGGGGCGGGGAGAGCTGGAACGCGAGGATGAAGCCGATGCAGCCCGACACGAGCGAGACGATGCCGATGGAGCGCAGACCGACGCGGATGAGCTGGGACACGGCGGCCGACCAGCCGAGGCGCGTGCGTTCCTTGCCGAGGGCCTTGAGGACGACGGTGAGGGTGTCGAGGAGGAGCCCGACCATATCGCCGACGTGGGTGAGAAGTTCGAGGACGGGGGCGCCGACGGCGTGGAGGAGCCTGGCCGGCGCGGAGCGCGGGGCGAGGGGATCGGGGGTGGGTCCTGAGGCCTGGCTCACGGGGCTCCTTCAACGGGCTCAATCGCCCGCCGCGGCCTCCAGCGTATCGCGCATCTCAAAGACGGTGTGGAGGCGTGCGATCTGGAAGATCGCGAGCACGCGCTGGGTGATGCCGACGAGGATGAGGCGGGCGCGGCTGCGGCGGGCGTTCTGGAGCGCTTCGACGAGCGTGGCGACGCCCGGCGAGTTCATGTATTCGACGCGTGAGAGGTCGATGATGATCCGCGGGCGGTTGAGGTCCGCGGCGCGTTTGAGCACGGCGCGGAACGAGGTGGCCTCGGTGTACGAGATTTCGCCCATCGGGGTGACGACGACCAGGGTGCCGCGGTCCTCGAAATCGACTTGAAGTGGTTGCCCAGCCATGGCGTCCCTCGCACTCGGAAAACGGTTCAGCACTTGCACTCGGCGCCCGGCTTGTCGTGCTCGGGCTGCTTCTTGACCATCGTCAGTCTCATCCCGCCGCCGGGGCGTTTCTCGTACTCGGCGACGTCCATCACCTCGCGGATGATGTGAACGCCCAGGCCGCCGGGTTTGATGTCGTCCAGGTCGCGTCCCCTGATTTCGGCGGGATCGATCTGGCGGGCCTCGTCCTCGATGACGATCTTGATCTCAGGTCTGCTTCCCTGCGGCCCGGGCCACAGGCTGACCCAGATGGGTCGGTCGGTCTGCTTCTCATAGCCGTGGCGCATGACGTTGCACAGCGCCTCGTCGACGGCCAGGGCGATCTGCGATGTACACATCTCGGTGAAGCCGAGGCGTCGGCAGACACCGGAGATCAGCTCGCGCGCGCCGGCGAGGTAGAGCGGATTGCTCTGCATCTCGATGCGGATGTGCGGGGCTTCACTCACTCGACGCTCCTGCGTTCCTGGGCTCGGCTGTCCACGCGACCCAGCGATCGACGGCGGCGCGGCGATCGGCCTCGGGCGCGGCGTAGTCATAGCCGTTGGTCGTGCCCGTGAGGCGGTGGAGGGTGTTGATCGCGACCAGGCGGGCGGCGGGGTCGTCGCTGTCGAGGAGCTTGATGAGTTCCGGGATCGACGAGCGATCATTTCGGGCGGCGGCGTCCACGGCGGCGTCGAGGCGGGCGCCGGGATCGGCGGAGGCAAATCCGCGCGCGGGGCTGGAGCACCCGGCCCCAACGAGCCCGACGAGCCCTGCACACGCCATGAGACACGTCCGCGTCAACGTCACGACGGGAGTGTACCGCCCGCGGGACCTTCCGCCCATCCCTCGACCCGCGAAGTGACGCCCCCTAACCTCTCCGTTTCCCACTCCCCGGAGCGGCTTTCCATGCGACTCCCGCACGATGAGGTTGTTCCCGTTCTCGATTTCGGCGGTCAGACGGCCCAACTGATCTGCCGGCGCGTCCGCGACGCGGGCGTCTTCTCCCTCCTCGTTTCGCCGTCGATTTCGCCCAAGGAACTCGCGGCGATGAAGCCCAAGGGGATCATTCTTTCGGGCGGGCCGAGCAGCGTCTACGAGCCCGGGGCCCCGACCTGCGACCCCGGCATCTTCGACCTGGGCGTGCCGGTGCTCGGGATCTGCTACGGGCTGCAGTTGGCCGCCAAGCTCATGGGCGGCGATGTGAGCCATTCGGCGCACCGCGAGTTCGGGCGGGCGGCCCTGGCGATCAACGACAGCCGGGATCTTTTTGCGGCGATCCCGGATCGCACAACCGTGTGGATGTCGCACGGCGACCAGGTCACCAACCTGGGAGCGACGAGGTTTGAGTGCCTGGCCTCCACGCCGACCTGCCCGAACGCCGCGGTGCGTCAGGTCTCGGGAACGCGGCGTTTCTACGGGGTGCAGTTCCACCCGGAGGTCACCCACACGCCGCACGGGAGCGACCTCATCCGTAACTTCCTGCACGAGATCTGCCGCTGCCGGGCGGATTGGCGCATGGCCAACTTCGCCGAGGTCGAGCGCCAGCGCATCCGCGAGAAGGTCGGGAACGCGCATGTGATCTGCGGGCTGTCGGGCGGCGTGGATTCCGCCGTCACCGCCGCGCTCATTCACTCCGCGATCGGGAAGCAGCTCACGTGTGTCTTCGTGGACACGGGGTTGCTCCGCAAGGCGGAGCGCACGCTGGTCGAGACGACGTTCCGCGACCATTTCCACATCGATCTTCGCGTGATCGACGCGGAGAAGGATTTTCTTTCCGACCTTGCGGGCGTGGCCGATCCGCAGGAGAAGCGTCGGCGGATCGGGCATCGCTTCATCGACGTGTTCAAGCACGCCGCCCGGGACATCAAGGACGCGACGTTCCTGGCCCAGGGCACTCTGTATCCCGACGTGATCGAGTCCGGGCACGGGCACGCGGGCCAGTCGGCGAACATCAAGCTGCACCACAACGTGGGCGGTCTGCCGGAGGACCTGGGCTTCACGCTGGTCGAGCCGCTCCGCGATCTCTTCAAAGACGAGGTGCGCAAGCTCGGCGAGGTGCTGGGCCTGCCCGAGCAGCTCATCTGGCGTCATCCGTTCCCGGGCCCCGGGCTGGCGGTGCGGGTGCTTGGAGAAGTGACGAAGCCGGCGCTCGACCTCATCCGCGATTGCGACGAGATCTTGCTGGAGGAGATCGTGGCGGCGAACCTGTACCGCTCGACGAGCCAGGTCTTCGCGGTGCTGTTGCCGGTGCGGTCGGTGGGCGTGATGGGCGACGGACGGACGTATGACTCGGTGGTGGCGATCCGGGCGGTGGAGACGCAGGACTTCATGTCGGCGGACTGGGCTCGGCTGCCGCACGAGGTGCTGGCGCGGATTTCGAGTCGGATCATCAACGAGGTGCGGGGCGTGAACCGCGTGGTCTACGACATCTCCAGCAAGCCGCCCGCGACGATCGAGTGGGAATGAGACGGGGCATGGGGGACGCCGAGTCCCGCCTCGAAGTGGCGGGCCACGGAGTGTGATGTTCCCGATTCGGTCTGAAAGAATAGTTCCGAAACGTCCCTTTCAATCTCCGAACATTTCGACATTTCTGACCCGTGATGCCGATAAAATCGCTACGTGAATGAGCCCGGTGGCGGTCTGCGCCCGTGGGGGTGTGCCGGCCGGGCGTTCACGGGGAGAAATCTCAATGCTCATGCTGACCAAACGGGTTTCAGGGCGCACGCTGGCGGGCGCGATCGTCGCGGCGAGCACGCTCGCGGCGCCGGCGCTGGCCCAGGACACGATCACCAAGGAGGACGTGATCGCCGGGACGATGAACATCGACTTCGGGACGCGCACCACCAAGGACACTTCGGGCGACCTCAAGGAAGGCTCGTCGGCGATCGGCGCCAAGGACAAGTACACGTTCACGCTGCGGGTCGCCGAGACGACCGAGTTCGCGGGCGAGATCCAGCGCCAGCCGAATCTCTACACCAAGCTCATCAACCGCAAGAAGCAGGAAGCCCAGCTCTTTTACAAGATCAACATGGCCGTGCTGAACCCCAAGGACCTCAAGCAGAAGAAGACCGTGGGCTCGTGGGTCGGGACGGTCCCGATCGACACGGCAAGCGGCGCGTTCGATCTCTCTGGCGGCTCGGCCAAGGAGAGCGCCCTGCGCATCGCGGTCGACGCCGTGGGCAAGGCCAGCGCCTTTACCGAGAACTTCGGCGGCAAGCTGGTGGGCAAGGCCGAGAACAAGGAATCGCTTGCGGCCTACACCTTCAAGCGCGTCGTCGGCAACAAGGAAGTGAAGGTCCAGGTCAAGAAGAGCGATCCGATCCGATTCGACTCGGTCAGCCTCGCCAAGGGCCCGAGCGAGAACTACCCGCGCACCAGCGTCTCGGGGCGCCTCGACTATGACTACGAGACGGGCAACTGGTTCACCGACGGGATCCGCTTCCGCTACACCCTCGACGGGAAGGAGACCGAGGACATCGTGACCGGCTCGATCAAGTGGGTCGAGGACCCGGACCGCAAGTCCAACGGCAAGGGGCACTACGAGTTCAACCTGCGCTTCAACGAGGAGAAGAACAAGAAGGCCGGGAGCGAGGCCGCGGCGTTCGACAAGATGAGCGAGGAGGACGCGTTCTTCGCCGTCGATGATTCCGTGCCGTGCCTCACGGGCAAGATCATCTACCAGGACACCATGTCCGGCGAGAGCGTGACGGCCAGCAAGGTCGACTACAAGCTCAACGCCAACAAGCTCACCAAGCAGCAGGTGATGAACTTCTTCAAGATGTGGATGCTGGCGGTCGGCCCGACCAACGACGAGTAATCAGGGCTTTCGCGCGCCGATCTCTCGCGAGGTCGGCGTGCTTTCTTCGGCATTTCACGCCGCGTGCCGGGCGTCATCGGACGGCGCTTGGCGTCACCATCGGACATTCCGCACTCGCCTCAATCGGAGACGAACCATGGCACGATCGCTGATCGCGACCCTTGCGCACCGCTACGGCCCGCGTGTTTCGCCCGGCGAACGGCGCGAGTTCATGAAGCTCACGCTCGCCGCCTCGGCGGGGCTGCTGATGTCTTCCAATTCGGCGCTTGCCCGCCTCGGGCGCACCAGCGCCAAGCGGGTGGTCGTGATCGGCGCGGGCTTCTCGGGCCTGGCGTGCGCGCACGAGCTGAAGTCGGCGGGCTACGACGTGACGCTGCTGGAGCCGCGCAGCCGCGTGGGCGGGCGCGTGCTCTCGTTCAACGCCGCGGGGGGCAACGAGTTCATCAAGGGGCGCAACATCGAGGGCGGCGCGGAACTGATCGGCTCGAACCACCCGGCGTGGGTCAGCTACGCGAGCAAGTTCGGGCTTGAATTCCTGGATGTCACCGACGACGAGGGCGAGGTCGTTTCGCCCGTGATTCTCGGCGGCAAGCTGCTCGACTTCGAAGAGGCCGGCAAGCTCTGGGAAGAGATGGAGGCGGGACTCGCGCACATGAACGCGATGGCCGAGCCGGTCATCGCCGACGAGCCCTGGAACTCGCCCGACGCCAAGAAGCTCGACGAGCTCTCGATCGGCAAATGGATCGAGTCGCTGGAGATCTCGGCCCTGGCCAAGAAGGGCATGTGGATCAACCAGATGTCCGACAACGGCCAGGACCCGAATCGTCAGTCGCTGCTGGGCCAGCTCGCGGCCGTGAAGGGCGGCGGGCTGGAGAAGTTCTGGTCCGACTCTGAGGTCTACCGCTGCAAGGGCGGCAACGACCAGCTGGCGCGCAAGCTCGCGGAGGCGATCGGCGTCGATCGCATCGTGCTGAAGCTGCACGCTCGATCGATCACGCTCAAGAACAACGCCGTCGTGGTCGAGGCGAGCGACGGGCGCACGCTCGAGTGCGACGACGTGGTGCTCACCGCGCCGCCTCCGACCTGGGGCAAGATCGCGATCAACCCGGGCTTGCCCGGCGCGATGACGCCGCAGATGGGCCTCAACACGAAGTACTTCGCGCATGTGAAGACGCGATTCTGGGAAACCAGCGAGCCCAAGCGCAGCCAGTACGCGCTCTCCGACGGCGTGCTCTCGCAGACGTGGGACGGCACCGACGCGCAGGGTCCGGTGGATGAGACCAACGCCGGAGCGTGTCTCACGGCGTTCAGCGGCGGGCCGGAGGTGGCGCGGGCGATGTCGATGGACAAGGCCGCCCGCGACAAGGAATTCGCGGAAATCTACGAGCAGTTCTATCCGGGCTTCAAGGACAACCTGGTGCAGACTCGCTTCATGGACTGGCCCAAGGACCCGTGGGCGGGCGCGAGCTATTCCTTCCCCGCGCCCGGACAGGTGACGAGCGTCGGGCCCCTGATGGCGCGGGCCCACATGAGCGGGCGACTCCACATCGCCGGCGAGCACACCTGCTACAAGTTCGTCGGCTACATGGAGGGCGCGCTGGACTCGGGGATCCGCGTGGCAAAGAACATCGCGAAGCGGGACGGCGTGTTGAAGTAGGAAGAACTTGAGCGACGAAGTGAAGATTCGAATGCGTCGGCGTCGTGAATGATGGTCGGGTTTTCGGCCCGCGGCCGCCGCGGCCTTCCAAAGCAAAGACGCCCGAGCACCAACGTGCCCGGGCGTCTTGGTTTCCTCTTCACTTCGTATCTTCGTGTCTTTGCACTTCTACAAGAGCGGATTCTTCGCGCCCTTCACATACTCCGCGGTCGGGCTGAGGTTGGCCTGCGGATTCACGAAGACATCGCTGTAGAGTTCAGCGGGATCGGGGACGGGCGAGTTCTCCGCGAACTCGACCGAGTCACGCACCAGCGCCCGCACTTCCTCCTGCATCTCCTGGAACTGGTCCTGCGACAGCGCGGGCTTGCCCGCGGCGTCGACGCGCTCGCCCATGAGATACGCAGCCATGCAGTCGATCGAGTCCTTGGCCTTGAACTGATCGACTTCTTCCTTGGTGCGGTATTTCTGCGGGTCCGACATCGAGTGCCCGAGGTAGCGGTAGGTCTTGAGATCAACAAACGCCGGGCGCTGCTCGTCGCGGCACGCATCGACCAGGGGCTTGAAGTGGTCGTAGAGCTCCATGATGTCGAAGGCGTCGATCACACGCCCCTCGATGCCGTAGGCCCGCGCCTTGGCCATGAGGTCGTGGGCCATGGTGGTGCCGCGCTGGATGGCGGTTCCCATGGAGTAGCCGTTGTTCTCGACGATGTAGATGACGGGGATGCTGTAGAGGCCGGCGAGGTTCATCGCCTCGTGGAGCGCGCCCTGGTTCAGCGCGCCGTCGCCGAGGAACGCCAGTGCCACCTTCTTCTTCGGCGGCTGCCCGTCCAGCACGCCGGGGTTCGGCAGCGACTTGCCCAGCACCTCGCACTCATACTTGGCGGCAAAGGCCAGGCCCGTGCCGAGCGGCGTCTGCGCCCCGACGATGCCGTGCCCGCCGAAGAACCAGTGCGGCTTGTCGAACATGTGCATCGAGCCGCCCTTGCCCTTGGCGCAGCCCGTGGCTCGCCCGAACATCTCCGCCATGCACGCCCGCGGGTCCATGCCGCGTGCCAGCGCGTGCCCGTGATCGCGATAGGCGTGGACGATCGGGTCGTCGGGCTGCAGCGCGTTGATGGTGCCAACCGCGACCGCTTCCTGCCCGGTGTAGAGGTGGCAGAAGCCGCCGATCTTGGCCTGCTGATAGGCCTGGGCGGTGCGGTTTTCGAACTCGCGAATCAGGAACATGTCGCGCAGCCACTTGATAAGCGTCGCGTCGGGCAGCTGCTCGGCGATCCGGCGGCGCGAATTGGCGCGGAGGGGATCGGACTTGGCTGGCGATGGGGCCGGCGAGGGTGCGGAGGCCTGGGTCATCTCAATTCCTTCCGCGTCGATGGCCGACGTGGATACGGGGCGTTCGCTCGGAGCCCGGGCGAGGGGCGAGAGCGGTCAACAAACGGGCACAACCAAGAAAAAACGCGCCCTTTCGGACGCGTGAGGATCATAGGTCGGGGCGATGGGCTTGTCCGATTTGACAAACCGGGCGTTCGCCGGGCTTATCGCACGATCCGCTCCTCTTTCTCCGGGGCCTGGGCCGTTGCCATCGACGCCTGGCTTTGGAGCAGGAGCAGGGCGGTCTGGAGCTGCGTGTCCATCCCCTTGGTCAGGAGGTCATCGGGGTTCGGGCGGGGCTTGTCGCTCTTGAGGGGCTGGCCGTTCTCGTCCAGGGGCATGACATCCGCGTCGCGACGCAAGAGCACCGCGTCGACGATCTGCTGCGGGAGCATCTCGACCTCGATGTCGGGGTTCACGCCCCAGACCTTGTCGCCCGGGTTGCGATGGATGAGCTTGCCGGACGGAAGCAGGTAGTGCTGGGTGGTCAGTTTCATGGCGGCGCGGTTGCCCAGGAGCATCCGGACGTCCTGCACCGAGCCCTTGCCGTAGGAGCGCTCGCCCACCAGCACGCATTTGATCCGGCCCTGGCGCGCGTAGTCCTGCAGCGCGCCCGAGACGATCTCGCTGGCGCTGGCGGAATCCTGGTTGACCAGCACGACGCACGGCGTGTTCGACAGGCGTGCGCCGCCGGTCGCCCGCTCCTGTCGGATGATCCGCTTGGCGCCGTCCTCGGTCGAGACGATCACGCCCGAGGGGACGAATCGGCTCGCGACATCGACCGCCTGGTCGAGCAGACCGCCGGGATTGAATCGCAGGTCGAGGATCAGTCCGTTGAGCCCACCGTCGAGCATTTTGTTCAGGGCCTCGTCGAGATCGCGGGTGGTGCTCTCGGTGAAGCCGGTGAGGCGGACGTAGCCGAGGCGTGCGTCCTTGTCGATGTACCAGTTCCAGTCGTCCTCGCGGGCGCCGTCGCGCGTCCAGCCCTTCACGGATCGGAGCGGGATCTCGGCCCGGGTGATCTTGACGTCGAACTCAAAGGACTTGTTGTCGGCGTCGTTGGCGGGCACGAGGGGATTGGGGCGGCGCTCGATGGTGAGCGTCACCTCGGTTCCGGCCGGGCCGGTGATGTTGTCGACCGCCTGGTCGAGTGTGAAGCCGTAGGTCGGTTTGCCATTGACCCGCTTGATGAGATCGCCGGTGCGGAGGCCCTTGCGCTGGGCGGGCGCGCCCTCGATGGGCGAGACGATCTTGATGTTGGAGAGTTCGTCGTACTGGATCTCGACGCCGACGCCGATCAGGCGTCCCTGGGTGCCGCGATTGAAGCGGGCGAGTTCGTCCGGCCAGATGATGGCCGAGAAGGGGTCGAGCCGCTCCATCGCGCCGTTGCCGAACTCGTGGAGGATCGCCTGGTCCATCACCCCGATGGTCTTGCGGTTCTCGTCGAGGATGGAATTGAGCATCATGTCGGCAGTCGAGTAATCGACCCGCTCGGCGTCCTTGGCGATCTTGTCGTGCCAGTACTGGAGACGGGCCACGAACTGCTCTCGCTTGGCGGCGTCGGCGAGCCCGATGAACGCGCCCTTCAGATCCTCGGTCTGCACCAGCACGCGCACCGCCTCGAGCCCGCCGTGCAGGATCGTGTGGAGCGGCACCTTGGCGACGTGCTCGGACCCCGCCGCGGCGACGGCACGCACGATCATCGAGCGATCGATGAACTTCAGCTTCTCGCGGAAATCATCGCCCACCGGGTTGTACGGCGGGAGCGGTTCGGTCTTTTCCGCCAGCTGGCGCGCGTTGCGCAATTCCCAGAGCCTCTGCGGCACGTACATCCGCAGCATCCCCATTCGGTGGTTCTGGCGATCGATGTCTTCTTTGTACTGGCCCGACTGCTCGAAGAGCGCGTCGAGGCGGTAGAACAGCTCGCTGGCGATCAGCCAGTCGGCGCGGGCCTCGGCGGCGCGGGCCGCGGCATCCGCCCGCTTCACCAGCTCTTGCACGCGGGGGTCATTGAGGACGCCCTGCTTGTCCTTGGAAACAAGCTGCTTTTCCAGGGCCGTCACCAGCGCCTTGGAGATGGCGATGTCGCTTTGCTGATCGGCGAGGGCCTTGTCGAGTTCGCCCGCGAGCTGGTCGAGCTTGGCCTGGCGATCGGTCTCTTTCTTCCCGAGGCTGTCGCGCAGACGCGTCAGCGAGGTATTGAGACGTTCGTCGCTGAAGTTCGGCGTGCGCCCGATGGTGTCGAAGAAAGCTCGCGAATCGCCGCGCGATGCGGTGGTCCAGAGATCGCGAGCCCAGTCGGACTGAGACGCCGCCACGGGGGTCGTGGCCTGCGCGCCAACGGGCGACGCCACCCCGATCGTGCCGACGGCGACGACGAGCGATGCGATCCAGTTTCCGGTCCACCCGCGACGCGACGTGCAGAGACTCTTCACGCTCACCTCCATCGACCGTCCGACGTTCCTTCGTGCGCCCAAGACCCGCGTGCCGGACGCTGGCCCGATCAGGCCCGATTGGAACCAGATCGTCCCGCAAGATCGGCCCGCCGACGCGCGGTACTCAACCGAATGCCGGCGTGCCCGTCAATCTTGCGCCCGGCGTGCCGTTCGCCATCATATCGGACGCCCGCCAACCTCTTTGGGTTCGCGTGGAAATGGGTTGCAGACTCCGAAAACTCGCGCGGGCAATTCAGCGGACTTTCGTATCTTCATTGGCTGGGGGTGTCGCATTGAGCCGGCTCACAACCCGGGCCTTCGCCGCGCCCCGTGCACAGGTCCAAAGGCGAGAAGACAAGACGGCCACTCATCGTGTCGCGGTGTGCCGGATGACCTGCCGGGCGACCACCGCCGCCATCGCCAAGGACACCGCGCCCGCGGCCCCAAAGACCGCGACCTCGAAGTTCTGTTCGCCGAGCCAGCCACGCTGCCTGGCGAGCTCGGCCATGAGCGGGCAGAGCGGCCCGATCGTGTAGCCGACACCCACCAGCGATTCGTGCGTCCCACCCGCCTCGACTTCGGCCCTTCCGACCTCCAGCGCGTAGTACACCGCGCCGGAATAGACGATCGCCATGCCAACTCCGAACACGACCAGCCCCGCGACCTGCACCGCGACACCCGCGGTCCCCTTCAGGAACCCCGGCGTCACGACCGTCACGCCGAAGCCGGTGAAGACGAGCGTCGCCCCCACCACCGCCGGCCACCACTTGCCGTGCCACGATTGGGCGCGGCCCATGAGCCAGAACGTGATCGCCCGTGCGACCAGCCACGACGCCGCGAGCTGCACCGCCGCCGTCGCGCCCACGCCCATGCGTTGCATCGCGCCGGGCAGATAGGGCGACATGGCGCTCAGCATGATGTAGCCCGTGGGCAGGAGCGTACGAAACGTCGTCAGCAGCGTGGCATAGATCGGCGGGTGGGGTTCGTGGTGCTCCGGCGCGTGGGCCCCCGGCTCTCGCGGCAGCTTCAGCACCCACAGCACCGTCACCACATGCATCACGCCCAGCGCCAGCACCACCAGAGAAGGCCATTTCTCCACCAAACCCGACATCCCGAAGTAGGACACGATGATCGCGCCCGACCACGTCGCGTTCCAGATTCCTGCGGCCTTGCGCAGCTCTTCGCCTTGCCGCGCGCCCGACAGAAAGCTCTCGACCACGGGCCAGAGCACGCCCGTGAGCGGGCTATAGAGAACCACCATCGCCCACACCAGCCACGAGCCCGAAGGCCCCAGTCGGGTCGCGATGAGCGGGAGCACGCCCAGCGCGCCCATGAGCGAGAGCGTCCACAGCATCACGCCTCGAGTCGACAGCCCGCGCCGGTTCAGAAACTCGACCGCCGCGTGCGAGAACCGGGCGGCGAGGATGTACGTCACGCCCAGCGCCAGCGCGAGCCAGTAGTTGTCGAGGTCGGAGAAGCCGAAGCCCGACTTGGTGAGGAAGAACACGCCGTTGGTCACGACGCCGGTGCCGATGCTGCTGACGAACGTGATCGCCAGCACCGCGCTCAAAGGAGCGGCGGCGGAGGGCGCGCGGCCTGGCTGGCTTCCTGCCGGAGCTGGATTGGTGGCGTGGGTCAAGGCAAGGTGCGTCGAAAGCGGGAATGAGCTGTTGGGCGGGACGCGGTGAGCGGGTCGTATTGCCCGCTGGGCGGAGCGATCGTAGGATGCGCCGTCCGCGGCACAGGCTGCGATTGAAAACCCGCGTCCCCCACGTCCCCGTAGCTCAACTGGATAGAGCGCTGCCCTCCGAAGGCAGAGGTTACAGGTTCGACTCCTGTCGGGGATGCTTCCCCTCGAACACACTTTCGATGTTGAGCGAATCACCGCCGCGGCAAAGCGAGCGTGGTTTTGCCTCGTCCTGGCGACCCATGCTCAAAGCGGGGCGACGAGGTGCATCGTTCCAAAAACGACCGCGGCCCGGACTGGCCGGGCCGCGAAAGCGGGCGAAGGGACTTGAACCCTCGACTTCTACCTTGGCAAGGTAGCGCTCTACCACTGAGCTACGCCCGCGGGTTGTCAATCCGACCGGGACCGTCTGAATCGGCGTCCCGACCGGGGACATGAACCTAGGAAGGCACTCGACGGGAGTCAACGCGGGGGCTGTGCCGAGCTTGCGGACTGGGAGACCGCCCCCCGCGCCGCGGAGATCGCCTCCACGACCTGGGACGGGTTATACGCGTTGCTCTTCCACGGGGCCGCGTACCCCGGCCCCTTGATCGCCAGGAGCGGGATTCCCGGCTCGTTCAGCTCTTTCAGAAGCGCCCACCCCGGGGCCTTCTTGCTGGAAAGATCGACCTCGAACGCGACCACGCCCGGCTGTTTCAGGGCCTCGCGGACCAGATCGGTGCTGAGCACCGTCGCCTTCAGCGTCTGGCAGTTGAGGCACCAGGTCGCGGTGAAGTCGGCGATGACCACCTTGCCCTCGGCCAGGGCCTTCTCATATGCGGCGGGCTCGTACTCGCGCCACAGATTGTCCTTGGCCTCTTCTCGGGCGATGCCCGTGAGTCGGGCGGCCCACCAGTAGCTGCTCCCCGCCAGCCCGACCGCGATGACCATCGCCGTCAGGCGTGCCCCCGCCCCCTTGGTGATCTTGAACGCGCGGAAGACCAGCCACAGCGCCGTCCCCAGCGAGATCGCAAAGACGAACCACCACTCGATGGTCTTGCCGAGGTAGGGCGACTCCGCGATGAATGTCTTGACCGCCACGCCCGTGAAGTACACGCCGAACGCCGCCATGATGAGCGACAGCACCTGCTTGATGAGGTCGCTCACCGGGCCGGTTCGAGGGATGAACGAGATCAGCTTGGGCCAGACCGTGAGCACTAGGTACGGCAGAGCCATCCCCACGCCCACCGCAAAGAACACCGAGAACGCCAGCCCCGACGACTGCTGCGTCGCCCACGACACGCCCGACGCCGCAAATGGCCCAAAGCAAGGCGTGCCCAGCAGCGCCGTCATCACGCCGAACAGGAACGACCCGTGCAGTGTGTCATGGCGCGGCTGGATCGCGTACAAGCCTTGCGGCAGGTTGAGCGTGAAGACACCCAGCATCCCCACCGCCATCGCGATGATGAACAGCCCCACGCAGAGCTGGAAGATCGCGTTCCCGAATAGTTCATTGGTCGCCGAAAAGAACTTGAGCGAGACGATGAGAAACGCCAGGGCCGCCCAGAACGACACCACGCCCAGGAACATCGCGACGCCGAGCTGGATACGCCGCCCCGCGTGCTCGCCCGCCGCCTGCTGGATCGCGAAGATCTTGATCGGAATCAGCGGGAGCACGCACGGCATGAGGTTCAGGATGAACCCGCCCAGCGCGGAAAAGAGCAAGACCACCAGCGTGTTGCCCGAGCTGAAACGCAGGCCGAAGAGATCGAAAGTGGCGTCGGTGCTCGGGGACGCGCCCACCTTGTCGGTCGGGCCGGCCGCGGCGTTGGGCTCCGCGGGCTTCTCAAAGACCTTCGGATCAAACGCGGCGAACAGGGCGGGGTCGTCAACGTCTTTGCCCGCCGCAGGATCGATTTTCAGGGCCACCGTGAGCTCGACGGTCTCCGGCGCCATGCACACCCTGTCGTCGCACGCCTGGTAGTCGACCGTGATCGGTATCACCAGCTCGCCGCTCGCGTCCTTGGCCACCTCGATCGGCACAAACGCGACGGCCTTGCCTTCATAGACCGGATAGGGCTCGGGCTTGCCGCTCCCGACCAAATCCACCGCGATGGTGTGGGTGGATGGATATTGGGCGTCTCGAACGATCACGCCGCCGGGGGCCTTGAGCGTGATGGTGGTCGCGATCGGGTCGAACAACCCCTGCCAGGCCTTGGGCACGATCGGCTCGTGCGGGTTGGTGTGCCAGCCCTTCTGATGGTCGAGCACGATGGCGATCGCCAGCGTGTCGCCCGGCGCAACCGTCGACCGCATCGGCATCGCGGTGACATCGACGACCTGCGGCTGGGCCTCGGCCCGCGCCGGCAGCCACAACCCCACGATCGCCGCCAGTAGCGTCAGCAAGTACGAGAGCACCCGTTTCGATGGAGCGTCCTTGGCCGCGGGCAAAGCGACATGGGTCATGCACAACCGTATGGCCCCGCCCATCGATCGGTTCGCCGGGCCGTCGCACGCGCCAGGAGATTGGCTCCTGTTTGGTCTCAAGCCGGGGCGGTCGGTCGGTCGATAACCGACGTGGACTTTGGACGGGAGCCCGGCGCGCATGGCGGACGTGTTAGACCAGAGCGAAGTCGACGCACTGCTTTCGGCGGTCTCGGAAACGCCGCAGGTCGTTGAGAAGCCGCAGGCGACGATCTTCACGCGTCGCAACATCGACCCCTCCACGCTCGAGATCAAGAACTACGACTTCAAGCGTCCGGAGCGCGTCAGCAAAGACCAGATGCGTTCGCTGCAGACGCTTCACGAGGCGTTCGCGCGAAACTTCGGCGCGTCCCTCTCGGGCTTCCTTCGCACCATCGTCGAGGTCCGCGTCGCGACCTGCGAGCAGATGACCTACTCGGAGTTCATCTCCGGCCTGCCCAATCCCACCAGCTTCAACCTGCTCAAGACCGACGCGCTCGAGGGGCAGATGTGCATGGAGATCAGCCCTCTCATCATCTACCCCATCATCGATCGCCTGCTGGGCGGCAACAGCCAGGACCTCTTCATCCCCCAGCGCCCGATGACGCTGATCGAAACCCGCCTCATCAGCAACGTCACCAACCGCGGGCTGGCCGCTCTCTCCGAAGCCTGGGCCGGCGTCAAGCACCTCACGTTCACAATCTCCGCGACCGAGAGCAACCCGCAGCTCGTCCAGATCGTGCCGCCCAACGAGGTCGTGGTGGTCGTCGGCTTCGAGGTGAAGATGAACAACCGCGCGGGCACGATGAACCTGTGCATCCCGTACAACGTGATCGAGCCCGTGGTCGAGGACCTGAGTTCACAGAACTGGTTCGCCGCGTCGCAGAATCAGAAAAGCGACGCGTCCGCCGCTCAGATCGCCGTCACGCTGACCCGCGCGCCCCTGGAAGTAACGGGGGTGCTGGCGGAAACGACGATCACGCTGTCGGACCTGATGTCGATGTCGCCCGGCGACGTGATCACCACGGAGAAGCTGGCCGCGACCCCGGTGGTTCTGTCGATCGAGGGCGAGAAAAAGTTTCTCGCCAGCGTCGGGCAATTCCGGGGAAACCGGGCCCTTCGGGTCGTTCGCGCGGTCGGGCCCGACGACCGGGTGTAGACCTCCGTCGCCATCCAGGCCGCTGGAAGCACGATCTTTGCGCGTCCTTTTCCGGTTGTTCACCCCGGCACAATCGTGGGTGGGGATCGTGATTCACCCGACGCGGCGTGTTGACCCAGAGCGGTTTGTCTGAATATTGTTGGGTGTCCCTGGGCGCGGTCGCCCGGGGTGGTTGTTTGACAGGCGGAACCCATGAACGCAGTCACGAACCATGCTCTGTAAGCGGTCCACCCCGTGGATCGGTCGCGCCGCGGCCGAAGGACCGCTCGGGCCTTTGGGTCCAGGCTCGGAGGTGACTCCGATGCGCTGAATCCAAGGAGTTCGACCCGGTCGCGCCCTCATCGAGGCGTCGCGATCGGGCGGAGCAGGATTCGGGGCCACGGGCGTGCGGAAGCCGCCGGTGGCTTCGGCGTTTTTGGGCCCGTGTGATCCGCACTCGCCCGTGATCCGTTTCGCGCTCTGTTCCCGCAGGACATCCAGACAAACCGACATCCCGGAGTGCTCGCCATGATGAACCCCACCGAAATGTTGCGCATCCTCGACTCGATCGCACGCGACCGCAACATCGACAAGCAGATCCTCGTCCGCGACCTCGAGCAGGCGATGGTCTCCGCGGCGCGCAAGCACTACCAGACCCTCGACACCGAGGAGTTCACCTGCACGCTCGACGCCACGACGGGGCAGCTCACGCTCTTCCGCCACGGGCAGCCGCTCGAGATGGCCCCCGCCGCGCTCGGCCGCATCGCGGCCCAGACCTTCAAGCAGGTCATGATCCAGAAGTTCCGCGACGACGAGCGCGCCAGCGTCTTCGAGGAGTTCAGCAAGCGGGTGGGCGAGATCGTCACGGGCACCGCCCAGCGCTACGAGGCCCGCTCGCTCATCGTCACCGTCGATCGCAGCGAGGCCTTCATGCCGCCCAGCGAGCAGATCCCGGGCGAGCAGTTCCAGCCCGGCGACCGCGTTCGCTGCATGATCCTCGACGTCCGCGACGCGGGCAACCAGGTCAAGATCGTGCTCTCGCGCGGGCACCCGGACTTTATCAAACGCCTCTTCGAGGTCGAGGTTCCCGAGGTCTCGGAGAAGATCATCGAGATCAAGGCGATGGCCCGCGAGGCGGGCTACCGCACCAAGATCGCGGTCTCCAGCGTCGATTCCAAGGTCGACGCCGTCGGCGCGTGCGTGGGCGTGCGCGGCAGCCGCATCAAGAACATCGTCGACGAACTCAACGGCGAGAAGATCGACATCGTTCGCTGGAACGAGTCGAGCCAGATTCTCATCCAGAACTCGCTCAAGCCCGCCGAGGTCGCGGAGATCTCGCTGTGCTTCGAGCTCGGGCGCGCCACGGTCGTCGTGCGCGACGACCAGCTCTCGCTGGCGATCGGCAAGCGCGGCCAGAACGTCCGCCTCGCGGCCCGCCTCACCGGATGGGACATCGACATCCTCACGCCGGAGGAATACGGCAAGGGCCTCGACACGCTCTCGACCACCCTGCAGGAGATCGAGGGTGTCACCGAGAAGCACGTCGACAAGCTCGTCGCGCTGGGCATGGTCAGCGTCTTCGACGTCGAGGAAGTCGGCGTTGACGTGCTGATGACTGAGCTTGAGTTGAGCGAGGACGCCGCCAAGGCCGCCGTCGAGCGCGCCTCGGTCAAGGCCAAGGAAGTCGCCGAGCAGCAGCAGAAGGACAAGGAAGAAAAGGCCCGCCTTGCCAAGGAGCAGGCCGAGGCGGGCGCCCGGCTGCTGGGCGGAAT
>JABWBC010000208.1 GCA_013360695.1 Phycisphaerales bacterium | reverse complement strand
AACGTCGCTACCGGCGCCGGCACGCGCCTTGCGCCCGTCACGCTCCGTGTTTCGCTCGACGATGCGCGCGCCAAGGCCGCCGACCTTCTCGCGGTCGCCGATCGCGCACTCGCCGCGAGCGACAAAGCGCTCGATCTCGATTGGCCGCGTGATCCGAACGTCTCGCGCGACTTGTACCAGAAGGCCGCCGCCGGCGTCACGCGCGATCTTGATTCCGCCGCGACCGCCCTCGCCGCGCTCGAATCGCTGCTCGCCGAGTTCCCCGAATTGACGCGCACGCCCGCGCCGGGACAGACGACCATCGCGGGAAAGCCCTCGGCCTACGCCGCCCGCTGGAAACGCGAGGCCCAGGGCCGCGCCGACGACCTCACCAAGCTGCGCGAAAGGGCCCGCCTGTTCGCGTCCCAGTAGGTTTCCGCGCGAATCCGCGAACCCCCGCGCCCCGAACACCATATAGATAACCATCGATACGATCCGTGGGCTCTCAATCCCGCCCCGATCGTGTATGCTGGGCTCGTGCATCGGCGGCAACGGATCGCCGCCTCCCCGCCCTGACTGGCCTCTCCGGGCCACTCAAGGCCCCCACGGACGGCCCGGTCCATTTCGTTCGACCCGCCTCCAGCCGCCCTCGGAGGACCACCCGATGCGCACCCTCGTCGCCATCCCCGTCTACAACGAAGAGAACACCCTCCGCTCCGTCGTCGAGCGCGTGCTCATGCACGCCGGCAACGTCCTGGTCGTCGACGATGGCTCGACCGACGCGAGCACCTCGCTCCTCCCCCGCCTCCCCGTCGACATCATCCGCCACACCGTCAACCGCGGCTACGGGCGATCGATCCGCGACGCGTTCGCATGGGCCATGGCCGACAGCTACGACTGGGTCGTCACCATGGACTGCGACCTGCAGCACGAGCCCGACGAGCTCCCGAGTTTCTTCGATCGAATCAACGACGACAACGCCGACGTGATCTCGGGCTCGCGTTTCCTCCCCGCGTCCAAGGCCGAGGGCCTGCTCCCGCCGCCCGAGCGCCGCCGCATCAACACCATCATCACGCGCGAGCTCAACGAGCGCCTGTCGTCGCGCCTTGGACCTCTCACCGACGCGTTCTGCGGCTACAAAGCCTTCCGCGTCGACGCCCTCCGCTCGCTCTCGCTGAGCGAGGACGGCTACGCCTTCCCGCTTCAATTCTGGGTCCAGGCCGCCGCGCGTCGCCTCCGCGTTTCCGAGACCCCCGTCACGCTGATCTACAACGATCCGAACCGGAGCTTCGGCGAGGGGCTCGACGTCGCGAGCGTCCGCCTGGAGCATTACCGGCGCGTGCTGCACCGCGAGCTCTCGCGCCATCGCCACGAGCTCGAGCCCGAAGCGACCCGCGGCGTGTGCCGCTGCTCGTAAACCCCGCCGCTCCACACCGGCAACGGCCACAACACACCGTCCGCTCGCGCCCGCGCGATTCTCCCTCGCGGGGCTCGTCCCCGTTCCCCACGCGCTATCTCCTCCGTGCTCGACTTCGCTTCCGCGCCGGGCGCTCGATTCCGCTCGGTCTCCGTCACCCCGACGCCCGTCGATTGAACGCCGAACGACCCACCGAACGCCGGGCCAAACGCCCTCCGCGCGCCCGCCAAATGGCCCCTCTCCTCCCTCTCTGCTACCGTGCTCCCGATTCAAGCGTTCGATCGGAGGAGGCCCGTGTACGACCTGCTCTTCGATGGCTTCGGCCCGATCTTCGGCATCCCCGCGGTGCTCGGCACGGTCTTCTTCGTGCTGCGCCTCGTCCTCATGATGATCGGCCAGGGCGACACCCACGGCGATGTGGCCCACGACGTCCACACCGACCCCGGCGAGGCCTTTAAGGTCTTCTCGCTCCAAGCCTTCGCCGCGTTCTTCATGGGCTTCGGCTGGGCCGGCATCGCCGCCATGCGCGGCGCCGGGCTCGGCCTCCCTCCTTCGCTCGTCATCGGCGCGGGCGGCGGCTCGGGAATGGTCTGGCTCCTCGCCGCCCTCCTCCGCGCCGTCTGGTCCATGCAGACCTCGGGCAACATCGACATCAGCGACGCGATCGGCCTGTCGGGACAAACCTATGTCACGATCCCCGGCTCTCGCGCCGGCCGAGGCCAGGTCCGCGTCGTCATCGAGGATCGCCAGCGTCTCTTCAACGCCGTCACCGACGGCCCGCCCATTCCCACCGGCGCCATCGTGCAAGTGGTCGGCACCAACCCCGACAACACCATCACCGTGCTCCCCGAAGACGCCCAGGGCCGCCCCGTCGCGCCCGCCGCAGCTCCCGATCGCCCGCTCGGATTCGTCGGGCCCGCCGACGCTCCGCGCCCGTGATGAACAGCCGTCGGATTCGTGCAACCCGATCCGTGAACCCGTGCCGCGCGGCGTGATGGCCGCCCGCCACATTCAAGCAGAGGCCGAGGCTCGCGCCGCGCGCGTGGCGCCGCGCAAGCCCGGCCGGAAGGAGATCCCGTGATGACCACCGCGATGCTGACCGACACCGTGATGTCCGCCGCGTGCGGCTCGGCGCTGCTCGCCCAGGGCCTCCTTCGGGATCGTCGCGGCCGTCTGTCTCCTCCTCCTCTTCTTCCTCGTCCTCATCATCAAGCAGTACAAACGCTGCCCCAGCAACCGCGTCCTCGTGGTCTACGGCAAGGTGGGCGTCAATCGCGCCTCGCGCTGTGTCCACGGCGGCGGCGTCTTCGTCATCCCCCTCATCCAGGACTACGCCTACCTCTCCCTCGAACCCACCGCCATCGATATCCCCCTCTCGGGCGCGCTGTCTCAAAACAACATCCGCGTCAACGTCCCCTCCACCTTCACGGTCGGCGTCTCCACCGACCCCGTCCTCATGAACAACGCCGCCGAACGACTCCTCACCCTCAACTCGCTCCAGATCCAGGAGCGCGCCCAGGACATCATCCTGGGCCAGCTGCGCCTGGTCATCGCCACCCTCACGATCGAGGAGATCAACCGCGATCGCGAGAAGTTCATGAAGCTCGTCAACGAGAACGTCGCCCAGGAGATCAACAAGATCGGCCTGGAACTCATCAACGTTAACATCCGCGACATCACCGACGAGAGCGGATACATCGAGGCGATCGGCAAGCGCGCCGCCGCCGAGGCCATCAACCGCGCCAAGGTCGAGGTCGCCCAGCAGGAGCGTGAGGGCGCCACCGGCGAATCCATCGCCGTGCGCGAAAAGACCGTGAACGTATCGCGTGAAACCGCGACCGCGGTCGAAGGCCAGAAGCAGGCCGAGCAGCAGCAGCGCGTCGCCGTCGCCGCCCTCGAGGCCGAGGCGGTGAAGGGCGAGACCGAGGCCCGCCGCGACCGCGAGATCACGATCGCGCAGCGCGAGGCCGAAATCGCGGCGGCCAAGAAGAGCGCCGAGCAGGAGCAGCGCATCCGCGTCGCCCAGGCCGAGGCCCAGGCCGTCACGGGCGAGAACGAATCCCGCGCCCGGATGGCGGAGAGCCAGGCGGTCCTCTCGGAGATTCAGGCCGCCAGCCGCCGCCGCGCCGACGTGGCCGCCGCCGAAGCCGCAAAGGCGATCCTGATCGCCGAGCGCGAGCGTGAATTGGCGCGGCTGGCCAAGGAGCAGATCGTCCCGCAGGAGATCGAGAAGCAGCGCATCGCGCTGGCGGCCGAGGCCGAAGCCGAGAAGCGCCGGCGCGAGGCGCAGGGCGAGGCCGACGCGATCCTGGCGAAGTACCAGGCCGAGGCCGAGGGCGTGCGCCGAGTCATGGAAGCCAAGGCCGAGGGCTATCGCCGCCTGATCGAAGCCTGCGGCCAGGACGCCGCGGTCGGCCCGACGCTCCTGCTCATCGAGCAGCTCCCCAAGCTCGTCGACGCGCAGGTCAAGGCGGTGCAGAACCTCAAGATCGACAAGATCACCGTGTGGGACACCGGCGCGGGCAACTCGGGCCGAAACACCACCGCCGACTTCGTCTCCGGGCTCGTCGGCTCCCTCCCGCGCCTGCACGAGATGGCGGCCCAGGCGGGCATCGAACTCCCGCCGGCGCTCGGCAAGCTCCACAAGCGCGCGGAAACGCACGCCGGCGCGAACGATGATGCTCACACCAAGGGCGCGTAACTGCGACGCGACTCGGGATGTGTAACGTGACCGCGGGCGGCCTGGTTCTCAGGCCGCCTTTCTCGTGGCCGTGATCGCCAGTTCATCCAAGAGCGCGACGATCCGGTCGCTGGTCTGCAAGAGCACCGAGTAGTCGGCCTCGGCCTCCTCAAGCTTGCCGCCCCGCTTCAGGTCCAGGATCTGCTTCACCGTCGCGTGCAGCTTCTGGTGCTTCTGGTCGAGCTCGATCATGAGCGGGTTCTTGCCGAACTTCCGGAGTCCGACGCTGAACAGCCACTGGCCCAGCTCGCACTCGTTGTGCGACAGCGCCTCGCCCGGCGACATGGTCCGCTTGCCGTCCAAGAACGCGCGGATCTTTGACTTCCACGTCAGGTGCTTCTGCTTCGCACCGGCAAAGTCAAATACGTCAGAAGTGTTCATCGCTTGCGACTCCCTGCGGCGCCACCTCGCCGCCCCACTCATCGGAAGAATGCCGGCCATACTTGCCGGGTATTTCACCGGAATGGCGCGGTATAACTCGTACCGCTTTCAATCCACCCGACGACATCACCCAAATGGGTGGAATCCACGAGACCCAAGTTCCCGCGCGTGTCATATTCACCCGCGCAGACCCGCCAGCGCCCGCAGCGCCTTCTCGATCGCGCCGGGCACCGGCATCACGCTCAGTCTCGATTGCTTCACCAGCGCGAACTCCGCGAACCTCGCGTCGCTCTTGATCGCCGCGAGCGTCACGGGAGTTCCCACGAGGCCGACCGGCGCAAGATCAACCACCGCGAATTTGGGCTTGCCCTCGGGCGTCCGCCCCGGCTTCTTTGGGTCCTCAAATGCTCCGCTCAGCGCCCGCGCCACCCCCACCACCGCTTTCTCGTCGCCCGTGTGATAGATGTAGACCGTGTCCCCTTTGGCGATGGATCGCAGGTGGATCAACGCCGCGGCGTTGGTCACCCCGTCCCAGGTTGCCCGACCCTTCTTCACAAGGTCCTGAAACGAAAACTCGCCGGGCTCGGTCTTGAACAGAAAACTGGGCATGATGGCCTCCCCTGCTGGTCCGCTCGCGACTCGTTCGAGAGCGGCCTCCCGCCCCTCCCATCGACGCGCACCCCGGTTCGGACATTATCAGGACCGCTGTCCGGGCTGGGACGGATTGCCGCTTTGTGGTAGGCTGGCGAAGCGGCGCGTGGCCGCACGTCGGCCCTTGGACCATCGAGCCTCCCGATGAGCAACGCCCGCCAAGCCGACGTCTTCCCGGTCACCATGACCGACTGGATCCACGAGCGGATGTCGCTCGGACCCGAGGGACGCCGCCAACTCAACCAGGAGATCATGGCCCGCTACGCCTGGCCTCTCCAAGTCTACTTCATGGGCACGCGCGACCGCTGGCTGGGCGAACCCACCGACGTCGTCCAGGGCTTCTTCGCCAGCCGACTCGCCAAGGCCGATTTCTTCGCCAACTGGTCCGCCAGCGGCCTGCGTCTTCGCCACTGGCTCATCAACGCCTTCTGCTTCTACCTCAAAGAACTCCACCGCGCCCGGCGCAAGGAGGCCCGCGAGGTCGCCCAGGCCGACGAGCCGGCGACCGCGGAGGGCAACCCCTCCAAGGCCGCCGACCGCGCGTTCGCGGTCAGCGTGGTCCGCGAGGCCCTCCGCCTCGCGCAGGCCCAGTGCGAAAAAGAAAAGCTGGGGACCCACTGGGAGATCTTCCTTCGCCATTTTTACAAGGGCGAGGCGTACGCCGATTTCGCCGTGGACTTCGGCGTCGACGCGCCCCGGGCCGCGGTCATGGCGCGCACCGCGCGCACCAAGTTCAACGCCGCCCTGCGGGATTTGCTGTCGCGTGAGGCTCCCGACGCCGATCCCGACGCCGAGATTCTTTCTCTCTTGGAGGGGAGCGGCTCATGAGCCAGGCCGACAGCTTCCAGCAGAGCTTCCCCGACGAATCGTTCGCCGACTTGAACGAGCGCAGCGCCCTGCGCCTGCTGCGCCTGGGCCTCAGCCAGCCCAACCGCCCGATCGACGCGCTCATCGAGCGTCTGCTGGCCCCGGGCGGGCACGATTGGTTCAAGAAGGTTCTCCAGACCCCAACCTTCAAGACCTGCGTGGGCGACCCCACCGCCGCACTGGTGACCGGCCGCGTCATGCTCGTCCAGCTCACCGCGCTGAAGGAAGCCGCCAAGTCGCTGGGCGCGGACCGCGACCGCGAGAACCGGCTCATCGCGAGGGTGGCGTATGACCTTTCGATCGCCGCCGCCCTGGCCCACCACGGGCGGATCATCACCGGTCAGAAGCGCTCCGAGTTGCTGCCGGTGCTGACGGACCTGGCCGAGGCGCTGCCGGAGCCGTGGGCCGGCATGGTCATCCGCGCCACCGAAGCGCTGGATCGGGCGGAGTAGCGGCTGTACGCTGGGGCACACGGGCACCCGCCCCGCGCGATCTACCATCCGTCCATGTCAACCAGCAGCACCACCGCCCACGCCGTCGCACCCGCGCTCCTCGAGTCCTGCCGCGCCCGTCTCGCCAAGCTCCGCGCCGCCGCCGCCAAGAGCAACGCCGCGGCCTTCCTGGTCTCGCATCCCTCCGACGTCGCCTACCTCACCGGCTTCCTGGGCGGCGACAGCTATCTGATCGTCCCCACCGACGCCTCCCTCCGCCCGCTCCTGATCTCCGACTTCCGCTACGCCGAAGAACTCGAGGCCCATCGCCCGCTCTGCGACCTCTTCATGCGTGAAAAGACCATGACGCAGGCGCTCAAGGCGCTCCTGCCCGAGCGCGTCAAGGGGCTGACCGCGGTGCAGGGCGATCACTTGACCTACTCGGAGTTCGACACCCTGGCCGATGCCGTCGGGCGCGCGAACCTGGTGCCCACCTCGTCGATCCTGCTGAAGCTGCGCGCGGTGAAGGACGCGATCGAGGTCGAGAACATCCGCCGCGCCATCGACATCCAGCAGAAGGCGCTCCTGGAAGTCCTGCCCACCATCCGCCCCGGGCGCACCGAGCTCGACGTCGCGGCCCAGCTCGAAGCGGAAATGAAGCGTCGCGGCTCGGTCAACCCCGGCTTCCCTTCCATCGTCGCCGCCCAGGCCAACGGCTCGCTCCCCCACTACTCGCCCGGCCCGGTCGAGGTGAAGGCCCACATGCCCCTGCTCATCGACTGGGGCGCGCAGTTCAACGGCTATCGCTCGGACATGACCCGCACCTTCACCCTCGCCCGCTGGCCCGAGCAGGTCCGCGAGATCTATCCCGTCGTGCTTGAGGCGTACCAGAAGTCTGCGGCCGCCCTCGCGCCGGGCAAGTCCGGCGCGGAGATCGACGCCGTCGCCCGCGAGGTCATCACCAAGGCCGGGTTCGGCGACAAGTTCGGGCACGGCCTGGGGCACGGCATCGGCCTGGCCATCCACGAAGAGCCCCGGCTCTCCCACCGCGGCGACGCCTCGATCCTCGAACCCGGCAACGTCGTCACCGTTGAGCCCGGCATCTACCTGCCCGGCGTGGGCGGCGTGCGGCTGGAGGACGACTACCTCATCACGCCGACCGGGGCCGAACGTTTGAACTCGCTCCCCATGGACATCCAGTGGGCGACGCTGGGATGAGCCTGAACACCGCCGGGATGTGCCGCCGCGCAGGCGCGTAGGGCGTACTGCGGGCCGGTGTTTGTCTGGTCTCCGCGCCTCCGGCCCATCGCCCCGATAGGATGTGCTTCTCAGGGCGTCGGCTGAATCGGCGCTCGATCCGAAACCTCTTGGGGAGACCCCGCGCACGGCGGGGACTGCCATGATTGAACCTTCGAAGCTGCGTGAGCTTGTCCAATTGATGGTCGACAACGACCTGACCGAGCTGGACCTTCGCGACGACAAGCAAACCGTCACGCTCAAGCGTGCCGGGCAGGTGGTCGTTCAGGCCGCCCCCGCCCAGGTCATGATGCCCGCGATGCACGCCGCCCCCGCCCAGGCC